>NZ_CAXSVO010000001.1:340905-597962 GCF_964240875.1 Ruminococcus sp. 5_1_39BFAA
TCTTTGTACCTGTATCCAGGAAATTATGCCATGGCGTATCCATGATCATCATGTTTGCTGTTTCATTTGCAATCGTTACTGATGTTGTTCCTGCCGGTACCTTTGCGATTACTTTCTTCGGTGCAGAAGCATCACAATACTGCGCTTTGTCACTCTCATCTACGCCGCCATCTTCCAGTTCTACTGTTTCTCCATTTACTGATACTGTGAACGGGATTTCCGTTGTCGGTGCATCCGGAGTCTCTCCGCCTTCTCCGCTTTCTCCACCTTCTTTAAGGTAGATTGTCTTTGTGATGGTATCTTCTCCATATGTAACACTGAGTTCTAATGTCCACTCACCGCCTGAAAATGTCCAGCTCATAGTTGGTGTTTCCCAGTTAAGTTTATTTCCATTAGTATCCTGAAGGTTCCATTTCTGAGTTGTCTCAAGACCTGCCGGTACTGTTTCATAGCTGAATGTACATCTTTCACCTGTTACATACTTGTATGTAACACCATCTGCTTCTGCTGTAAGGGATTCCGGTACGATCAGATTTACATCTGTCAGTTTCGCTTCTTCCGCTTCTTCTACCTCAATATACAGATGATAGTATTCTCCTGCCTGAATACAGTATACTGCTCCGTCTTCTCCGACTTCTGCAGTATAGCTCTTTGTACCTGTATCCAGGAAATTATGCCATGGCGTATCCATGATCATCATGTTTGCTGTTTCATTTGCAATCGTTACTGATGTTGTTCCTGCCGGTACCTTTGCGATTACTTTTTTCGGTGCAGAAACATCACAATACTGCGTTTTGTCACTCTCATCTACGCCGCCATCTTCCAGTTCTACTGTCTCTCCATTTACAGATACTGTGAACGGGATTTCTGTTGTCGGTGCATCATTTCCACTTGCAAACAGTTCCATCGTATCAATTGTAACTTCTTCGATACTTGTAATCTCAATACTTTCTCCAAGTTCCGGACTCTCATCCTCAAACAGACTTAATTCATCTGCCGAGTTATCCAGAACCTGTTCCTCTGGTTCTACTACTTCCTCTACCACTTCTTCATCTGCAAATACCACTTCATCAGATGAAAATTCTTCGCCTGCCACGATTTCTGCTTCTTCCACTACATCCAAGATCTGCACATCTTCAAATGCCAGTACAGACATCGGTGCATTCAGCACCATCATGCATGTAAGCAGGATACACAAAAACCGATACAGCTTTTGTTTCGCTTTCATATTTTTTCCTCCTTTTAAATAGTTTTATAAATCTATACGCGCACAGTCCATTCAGCTTTTATTTGCTTATAATGTTTTTTTGCAAATAAAAAAGATAACGCTAACTTTCCTAAGTTTTCGTTATCTGATAGACATCCATGTACGCAGATTCATATCTAAAAAGAGGAAACCATCATGCCCCGGCTATTACGGGAACGTACGCACTTGCTTTGGAATTTCACCAATATCATAATGTTTTCAATTTCTCTGTCCCCAACAGTCAGCGAAAAATACTGTTGTTCCTGATGGGCCTGTACACAACCATAAAACAGAAAATATTTCTGTCTACAGTTCATATATAATTTTTTTATAATTAATTTCTCACTCCAATTCATCCTCCTCAGAGAACCTGCCATGCTGACAGGCGATAATCAAACACAGCAGTTTTCTCATCTGGTGTTTAGAGTGATTTTAAAGACTTACAATTTTAAAGTTCCATGATTTAACAAATAAAAAAATGTGCTTCGCACATCCCCGCGGTCTTCATTTTCGTATATGAAGCACATTTTTTTACCGCGCCGGGCACGGTTGCGCAGCAACATTTTCCATACGTGCCCGTGTGCATAATATTTTGTGTTAAAGGAAAATTCGGAGAACTTTCCTTTAACACAAAAAAGCCATGCCGGACAAAAAGGCATGACCAAATAATCGACCACTGTACCTCTTGAGTCCGAAGAGTAATGTACATCCATCATGAGAATAGATCTGACTCGATGTTTTCACATCACACAGTAGCGTTCCTGTGCAGGATTCTCACCTGCTTCCTATGCGTCATCCGCATAAAATTCTCACGACTTCATCTGTATGTATTGTAAGTCATCTTACAGTTAATGTCAAACCTTTTATTTCAAAACGTTTTTCACCGATCACCTGCAAAATCATCGGCAATAATAAAAACAGAGCATACACACCATAAAACACATAAGATATCGGGGTGATCCGGTTCATGATAATCTCCGGTCTGTATGTAATCATTGTCTGATCAAATAATACTGCTGCTGCACACACCATCAGGCAGGCAAACATAGCGATCACAAATCCTCTGTCTCTGTTGTCAAAGCGATAGATAGAAAATGCTGTTCTTCCTCTTAAGGAATATCCTCTGCACTTCATGGAAGCTGCACTTTCCACAAAGTCCTCCAGTGTCCATGTGATCAGGATGGAAAGAAATCCACAGGTATGCAGGATTTTCTGCAGGATATCCCCCTGCAGGCAGCCTTTTCCAATTCCTTTTCTGGAAAGCTCAATCCTTTTTGCTCTCTGCTTCACTCTTGGAACAAATCTGAGCAGGACAGATAAATACAGGGACAGTCTCGGTGAAATCCTGCCAAACAGATAGATGATCTTATCTGCAGATACGATAGTAAAGATACAGGTAAAAATCATGATCACAGTGACTGCTGTGATTCCTCTTACCATTCCTGTTATGATTGATTCCAGTGTGATCTGATTCCCGATCATATTGAGGCGAAGAACGGTAACACCAAAATGATTATAATAAGCATACCATCCGGTATACGCTGCTGCTAGCGGTATCAGGCACAGATTAAAGATCAGTGCTTTCTTCCCGTTCAGTTTTACGGAATAGAGAAACGCTGCCAGATAGGAAATCATCAGGAACATCGGATGCTGAAACTGTATCGCACAGATGATCGCTGCAGTAAAGTATATGAAATTGATCATCGGATGATAGCTGTCGAATCTCATACTTCTTCCTCTTCCATCATGCCATACTTCATACGGATACGGTTCAGTTTTTCCAGAACCGGTTTACCAAGTACAAGAACGGTAATAAATGTAGCTGCTGCATGAATGGCGTTTACCGGTAATCCGGACAGGTAGGTTGCCGCTGCAGCTTCTTTTGTGATCACTGCACTTACAGTAAACAGTGTGGACGTATCCAGTAACGGACCAACGATACATAATACTACGGCTCCACCGTAGATTGCTGCCGGTACTTTTTTCTCCTGTTTGAGAATCCCTGCCTTTGTAAGCAGTCCTGCCAGAAAACCGGCGATACCGTAGGCAAACATCTGCCACGGTGTCCATGGTCCCTGACCAAAAAGGAAGTTGCTGACAAAGCCGCTGACTGCTCCGGTCAGAAATCCGGCTTCTGCGCCAAATGCCATACCGGTGATAATGATAATACCCACCATCGGTTTGAAATGAGGTACCATCACAAATGCCGCACGGGAACCTACTGCGATTGCACACATAACAGCAAGTGTTACAATCTCACGTGCTTCTGGTTTGCGTTTTTCAAAACTCAGGAAAAACGGAATCATGGAAAAGATGATAAATAAAAGACTGAACAGATAATATCTCCGGTTTCCAAAATATCTGGATACGATCAGTAATAATGGAAACAGGACCGCGATCATTGAGATACTGATCCAGGTATGTTTTTTCCGATTCGCTGCTTTTACAGATTTTTCTGACATAATGTAATCACATCCTCATTCGTTATTGCATTGCTGAACACATGGCGGCTCATACGGTTGGCTGCTGTGGTATAAAAGCTGTTCTTTGAGAAAAATGCATTTGGGGTATTGGTTGTCACGATACCACCGTCAAAAAACATACTTACCAGATCTGCATATCTTGCACAGAACTCCACATCGTGGGATACCATGATGATCGTCACTCCGCGTTCTTTTAACTGCTCCATAATCTCAGCAAATTTTAATTTAAAGAAACTGTCGATTCCCTTAGTCGGCTCATCCAGAAGCAATATCTTCGGATGAGTCAGAAGAACTTTGGCAAGCGCTGCCCTCTGCTGTTCTCCTCCGGAAAGATCATAGGGATGGCTTTTCATCAGATGGGTGATATCACACAGGTCTGCAATCTCCCCGATTTCTTTCTGATGATCCTCTTTTTTACCGGATACCATCTCTTCCAGTTCTTCTCTCACGGTCTTTTTGGCGAACAGACTCTGTGGATCCTGCGGAAGCATGGCAAGTACACCGTTAAACAGTTCACCGGAACGGTACTTATCAATCTTCTTACCATTGATCAGTACCTTGCCGCGATACGGACGGCAGATATTTGAAATTGTTTTTAAAGTAGTGGACTTTCCGGTACCATTTCCTCCGACGATTGCATACAGGGTATTTTTCGGAACCTGCAGTGTGATGCCTTTGAGCACATCCGGACTGTCTTTCTCATACCGGAACCAGGCTTCTTTCACCAGCACTGCCGCATCTGTGACATTATCCGGATCTATCCTGCTTTCTTCTTTATCCACAGACGTATGCTCCGGCACATTCGTTTTGAACAATTCATCCAGCCACTCTGCACCTTCTCTTACGGTAAGCGGACATTTTCCTGTTACCGCAGTTATTTCCGGACTATTTTTCAGCCCTTCCTGTACTCCATAGTAGATCTGTACCGGTGTCGGCATCGCCACAAACATCTCATTATTTTCTTTCTGCAGATAATCACCGACCTTGCGCGGCTCATCTTCTGCAATGATCTTTCCATTCTCAATTACAACTACTTTATCCGAGCAGTAATAAATATCTTCCAGCCGATGTTCGGTAATGATGATTGTTGTCCGCAGTTCACGGTTAATCTTTTTTACCGTATTTAAAAAATCTGATGCTGCAATCGGGTCAAGCTGGCTGGTCGGTTCATCCAGAATGAGAACGCTTGGCTGCATTGCCATGATAGATGCCAGGTTCAGAAGCTGTTTCTGACCTCCGGACAGTTCATTTACATTTTTATGGAACCAACTCTGGATACCAAAATAGCTTGCCATTTCTGCCACACGAAGGCGGATCGTTTTCTGATCTACCCCAAGGCTCTCCAGACCAAAGGCCAGTTCATGCCATACTTTATCTGTCACAATCTGATTATCCGGATTCTGCATGACATAACCGATTTTTGAGGACTGGGTACGCAGATCCACATCTTTTAATAGTTTTCCTTCAAACAGGATTTCTCCTGTCAGTTTTCCGTGCGGAGCCAGCACACTTTTCAGGTGCTTTAAAAGTGTGGTCTTTCCACTTCCGCTCCTGCCGCACACAGTTACATACTGCCCCTGTTCAATGGTTAAGTTTATTCCCGCCAGAGCTGCTTTCTTTTTGTCTGTCGGATAATAGAAACTCATATCTTTGATCTCAAACTGCGCCATCTCAGTTCCTCCCAAATATTTACTGCTGACGGTATCGCCAGAAATGCTGTATAAGCCAAAAGCCCTGTCGCAAGATAAGGATCCTCGAATCCTTTAATCTGAAATTCCGGAACATAAGTAACATCTGCTGCTCCTCTTGTACAGCAAAACACCACCATACCAAGAAACAATATCATAAGTGCCATCATCCATTTATCTCTGCCTTCAAACCGATACAAAGAAAAGGACGTTCTTTTTCCGCACCCATATCCACGGCTTCGCATGCTGTCTGCTGTAACGACACCGCCCTCCAGTGCCCAGGACATCAAAGAGGATAACAATACCATTCCAAGCTCTGTTCTTTCTTTTGCGGTACCTGTATCTGCCCCTTTTCCAATGCATCGTCTGGCGCCGTTCATCTGGATCACTTTATCTTTATAAGAGGGAACCAGACGAAGTACCATCGTCAGGATCAGCGTAACCGATGGCGCCATTCTTCCAAACAGATACAGAAACTTGTCACTGGTCATCACTGCATTATAAGATGCAAACCAACTAAGTATGGATACCATTACCGCAGCCAGCGCCATTCCGTAAAACAATGCTTCCATTGTGTACGGTCTTCTAAAATATGTAAACAGAACATGTTCTCCCAGTGTGTTGAATAATGGATTGAGTACGGATAACACCACCAGAAGTGACACCATCCCGCCTGCAAACGGCAGTCCTGCTTTTCCTCTTACAATCAGGTAGTAAACCATTGACAGTATCACGGAACACAGAAGAAAATACGGATGTATCAGAAACATTCCTGATATGATCGCGCCGATGAAAAATGTAAAATTGATCACTGGATGATATGCTGCAAATCTGTCTTTCACTGTTCTGCCCCCACATCTGCTCCGAATCCTTTACAGGTGTACTGCCACACGATCTGATCTCCATCCTGTAACTCATAGCCGGAGCTTCCGTAATTCGGAAACTGGTTGTTTACCTTATACATCCATCCGGACTCATTGCCGCAGTCAAACTCATACAGGTGATTGATACCTTCAATGTAATAACTGTCGTATACTGCCGTCCAGGAATATTCGATCTGAATGTCCATACTTTCACAGATCCGTTTCAGCACATCAAACGCTGTCTCACCTGTTTCAAATCCTACGATGGTTTCTGCAAGGATCACACCATCTTCCGGTACGTATGCTTCTTTTCCTGCATCCAGAAGATCCATGTTGTCAAGGATAGTATTGCAGAGAATGGTAACGGTACATTCCTTTTCTGCAGTCTGGTGTCCGTTCAGCTTTTCCTCTGCCACTGCATGTTTTTCTTTCGTACGTTCTTCCTGTAGTTTCTGAAGTTCCGCACTTGTAAAACAAAGCTGTTCTGCACTTATACAGTTCTGTAACCGGCCAAGAAGGAAATCACTCAGAACATCTGACTGCAACTCTTCCGACTGACAGACAGTATCCTTCTCAACCATCAGAATGCTTCCTGCATCTACTGTTTTTTCTGTACCATCTGCCAGATGAATCTCTGCCTTCCCAGCGTATACATAGATATTGCTTTTTTCTTCCTGTACATCCACAGAGAAAACACATCCTGTCAGCTCTGCTTTCATTTCTCCTAGACATACTTGAAATGTGCCTTCATATGCCACTGTATCTGCAAAGAGTTCGCCTCTCTTTAATTCCAGCATCATAGACTCTGTACTGCATTCTGTGAGAACGATTTCTGTATTTTCATTCAACACAAGACTGCCCTTCTCTTTGATCAGCAATTCCGCCTGTGCTCCTTCTCTGGTTGCAATTGCATCGCCTTTTTGAAGTGCAGCATCGGAATCCAGCATATATCCGATTCCTTTTCGCTCCATATCGGCAACACCTTTTATCGCTTTGCTGGTCAGAATAGTCTCTTTCGAACCGCCAAACCATCCCTGAATCTTTCCCGCTGTAAACACACCTGCCGCTGCCAGAACAATGAGTATCAGTATCATAATCCCATTGAACAGTCGCTTTTTTGCCTTTGTCTCCATTTCATTCTCCTGTTGTTTTAAGAATGCTCTGATAAAAATTAACGCAAAAAAAAGGTAATGTAATCCCCTGGAAGAAATTACATTACCTGACAGGCGTTCTCGTGCGAAACCACCTCGTCTTATACCAAAAACCCCAGCTCGCCGACTATACGGCTGCGCACACACCTGTGCAGAAATCACATCTGCTCGCTGAAGCTTTCCCACATATGAATAACACATAAAATCACAATATTATCTATATGAGTATACTCCGCCAAAAACTTTTTGTCAAATAATATTGCCTTTTTCAGTAATTTCATGTATGATTAAGGAAATTTTAATATTATTTTATACAACTATCGGTTTTAAGTTCCAAGACTGTGGGGTATCCCACTGTTGCGGCTTAGAGGGAATCCGGTGTGAATCCGGAACAGTCGTGCTGCTGTAAACGTGCAGTTATACCTCATATCCATTGTGGTCGTCCATGAGAAGGGAGATATAACGTTACTGCGTGAGTCAGAATACCTGCTTAAAGCTACTACCATATACTACACGTAATAGGAAAATGGGAGGTGGTTTTCTTTTGATGTGCGAATCGCTCCGTGTATGTATAGAGGTCACAATTACATCTCTACCGGAGTTTTCCTGTATTTATTCGATAGTTTAACCACCTGATGGTCATGTGTATACCCATCTTTTATCCTTTACAGGAAAACAATAAAACAGTTTTCGTAAAGGAGTTTTTTATGTTATCCCCGTCAGTGTGTCCCCCCCATTTAAAATGTGATATTCTAACCCATAAAGATGTTGCCAAATATGTAGCCAAACATACCATACTGCCGGATTCCGTCTCAAAAATTCCGTCTCAGTTATTTTATAAAAATCACACAATTTATACGATTGATTTTCCAAAGAATCTGGAAGCGATTGGAACCAGGGCATTTTATAAATCTACCTATCTGAGAGAAATAAACCTTCCTGCCAGCGTAACAGAGATTGGTGTGTACGCTTTTGCTGAATGTCCGGCACTTTCCAGTGTAACTATGCCGGTTATGCTCCGTGATCTGAAAGACGAAGTATTTAACAGTGACCGTCGTTTAAAAAAGGTTATATTTCCGGAAAATTGCCAGACAGAAACCATCGGATCCGGTGCTTTCTTTGAATGTGATTCTCTGAAAGAACTGAATCTTCCGGACAGTCTTCTTGAAATCAGAAGTCGTGCATTTTATCGCTGCAAAGAACTAAGGGAGATACATTTTCCACCAAATTTAAAGAGTATCGGTAATTCTGCATTCTATTTCTGCGGTCTCGAAGATCTGCAATTGCCTGATTCTCTGGAATATTTGGGGGAAAGCGCATTTTTCAAATGCAAATATCTGGTTCATGTAGAACTTCCGACATCTGTCAAACATATCGGCAAATGGTGTTTTCACGGCTGCCACAGAATGAAGACGCTTACCATACGTCATGATCCTGAGTTTATCGGGGAATGGATCATTAACCGTGCTGCTGCTATTCGTTGTTATAAAGGTTCTGTAGTAGATAAATATTGTCAGGATAATGAATTAACCGTTGAATATCTTGAAGACTAAATGCTATTCATAATTAAATAATTGAAAAAATATCGGTTTTAAGTTCTGTTGTATCCATACGATCCGTTCATACAACAGCCAAGAGGAAATACAGGTGAAAATCCTGAGCTATTGTGTTGCTGTAAGTGTATGTTTTACACAAGCCAGCCATCTGCTTAAAGCGAAAAAAGACCCGTTTCTTTTTATACAAAGGAGTTTTTATGGCTGTAACAACACAAATTTTCACCAATAGACTTACCATCTCGCCCGATAATGTCTCCCGTTATGTTCAGCGTGATATACAGCTTCCTTCTGATCTTGCGGTCATTGAAGCAGAAGCATTTTCAAATAAACGGAAAATAAACAGCGTTTCTTTCCCGGATTCTTTACGTGTAATCGAAGAGAAAGCTTTTTTCAACTGTACCAGTCTGAAAGAAGCACATCTTCCAAAAAGAGTAGTAAAACTTGGTATTGGAGCATTTGCAAGATGCCTCACACTTGAAAAGGCTACTCTCCCATCTGTTGTGACTATTATTCCGGATGGTCTCTTTGCTTATAACGGCATGCTGCATAATATCACTATTCCATCCGACAGTAAACTGAAGATAATTCGACCCGGAGCGTTTATAAACTGCAATGCGCTCTCTTCTCTGGTTTTACCGGACAGCGTACAGAGAATCCACAGCAGAGCCTTTTATCGATGCAAAAATCTGGAAAACTTTCCTTTTCCAAAGAATCTGAAATACATCGGTGAGGAAGCATTTTATTTCTGCGGTTTTCCGGAACTTCATCTTCCGGACTCTCTGGTATATATTGGAAAAGCAGCATTTTTCAAATGCACAAAATTGATCTCTGTCGTTCTGCCAACCTCAGTAAAGCATATCGGAAGCCAGGCATTTCATGGATGCAATCGCCTGAAATATCTGGAAATCAGACACAATCCGGAATTTGTAGGAAAAGAAATTATCAATCGCCAGACTACGATCCGATGCTACAAAGGTTCTGTTATGGATAAATATTGTCAGGAAAATGAACTGAATGTAGAATATCTGGAAGGAGAACCTGAATTTTCTATCTGGAAATAATCGCAAGTACGGACGCGCAAATAATCCTTGTTCCTGCTATAGTAAATACAGGAGGCAAAGAATATGACTTATCTGGAAAGTATTGAAAAAAGTAAGAATTATATTCTGGAACATCTTACAGAACCGATTACTGCTGAAGAACTGGCATCAGAATCAGGCTATTCCCTGTATCACTTCTGTCATGTTTTTTCCAATGTTACCGGTTATTCTGTAGGAGCTTATATCAGAAATCTTCGTCTTACCATGGCGGCTGAAGATCTTTTGTATGGACAAAGCGTTATGGATGTTTCCTGCAAATATGCGTTTGATACTCAATCCGGATTTGCCAAAGCATTTCGCAGACAATACGGAATGTCTCCTACCGAATATAAAAAATGGAGGATTATGATGAAACCGGAAATCAAAAAAATGGATGCTTTTACAGCAGCATGTTACTGCCTTGCCAAACCGGAAGGTGAATTTGACTTTATAAGCAACACTGCTTACTGGCTTGGAAAGGACTTTTCTTCTGTAAGTCTGGAAGATTACCAGAAGCTGACTTATGACGGATATTCTGAGATTGGAGCATGGCTTCATCCAGACAGTACAACCGGAGAACTCTGCTACTATTTCGGACCTATCGTAAAAAACACTGACTATGTACCGGAAGGTATGTCTCTTATTCATATCCCGGAAGCGGAATATGCTGTATTTACTGTTCCGCAGGCAAAAGATGTGAATGAATTACATGCTAACATTCAGAAAACATGGAAATACATTTATACAGAATGGCTTGATAACAGCGAATGGAAATATGATGAAAGCAAATTCAATTTTGAGCGTTATCTGGGAGAAAATACATATATCTATATGCCGGTATGTAAATAGTCCTGTTTTATCCATGTGAAATAGAATTTGTAAAACTGCTGTAGCCATAATTAGTTACAGCAGTTTCTGCATCATTTTGACTTTCATTGAATTATTCCTTGAATATCTCTAACATCTTTTTCTTAATGATGGAATTTATCCTATAGTTCTCCAAATGTTCGAAATCCAATCGCAGTAAATCTTCATCCGAAAGTTCCAATATCACAGCACTCCCTTCCTTTTGTTTTTTCCTGAAATATTCCAGATCTTTTTCCGTTAATAATTGTATTTCTTTCATGCAAACCCTATTCTCCTTTTTACATCATTGCCCGCATTAATACAGTCACACGATTTCCTTCACAAAAAATCGTGTCTCTGTCACTATTCTCTACAGCATAAAATTCCCCATCTAAACAATAGCCACTCAGCCAGTGCTTATGTAATACGCTGCTGCCTGATTTTACAGCCTCCACTTCTTTGAAAAACACCGGAAGAGCTTCCCGCTCCTCTGCCACATATCCATGATAAGAATCCGGCAGGTACAAATATTTCTCGTTCAGCTCCTGCAGTTCTTCACCGATCTCTGATTCTGCAAATATACCTTTATACAATTCTACCTGCATTCGGTAGGATTCTTCTCTTGTTTTCGCGCCTTTACCATCCAAGAAAAATGCCAAACGTCCAGTCTCATACAGGTCTTCCCTTTCCCGGTGGTGACAATATGCACCCATACTGCAGGACTCTTTGAAAACATCCTTTTCCAGCATCCGGTATTTCTCATCAATCACCGGGTCAAATCCACGCACCAGAACCACACATTTCTGATTGTCCAGCTTCCGTACCTCATCCGGTGCCATCATATCACGGCCAAGCACATCACAATTGCTGCTGCTCGAGCCATGGCTGCCTTTTGTTTCGCCAGTGGATTTCTTATCAATTGTAACCTTTCCAAGCATTTCCGACACATATTTAAACGTGCTCTGCTCATTGCCGCCAAGGAAAACGAAGCTGTCACAATTGCCCGGAATTGTTTCCCATGTATCTTTAAATAATGCCTTTATTTGAGCCAGATTCTGGATGATGATATTGCAGGAAATATCACGGCTGCGCATGGTAGAAAGCAGTTCGCAGAAGCTGTCCGGCAATGCGACATTTGAAAATTCGTCCATCCATAAAGACACCGGGACAGGCAGCCTGCCTCCGTATTTGTGGTCTGCTATATAGTATAATTCCTGAAAAATTTGTGTGTAGAGAAGCCCTACGACAAAATTATAGGACTTATCATTATCCGGGATCACACAGAATAAAGCAGTCTTTCGTTCCGGATTCTCATATACTCCTTCCCCCAGAAAAGGAATCTGTATTTCATCCTTATCAAGAATCCGCAGGATATTTGGGTTCTGCAGATAACTGAGCCGTGAGTTGGCGGTAATGATAATGGACCGGATCGTATCTGCAGCACCGCTTTTTACCTTTTTGTAGGTAATCAGTGCCGGATGGTTTTCTGGAAGCCGAAACATCAGCCGGTCCAGCTCTGACGGCTCTTTTGGATTATCCTGTACCTGCGCCTTATTCAGAAGTTCCAATAAACCACGGAAATTTGCCGCCTTTCCCTGTTTCGGATACTCATACCAGACATAATACATCAGAGCCTGCAGAAGCATTCCCTCCGACCGGTCCCAAAAAGGATCTCCCTTGGTTACATCTTTTGGAGTTGTATTTGCCATCAGGTTATTGATCAGCTTAATGATATCTTCATCTTTTCGTATGTATTCAAATGGATTATAGCAATCCGAAGATTCCATATCCACGAGGTTCAGCACCACGATCCGGTATCCATGCGCTTCCAGATAGTTTCCAGTATCCCGCAACAGCTCCCCTTTTGGATCGCAGAAAATGTAAGACTGTGTGCCGCAGTTATAAGCATTTGGTTTTACCATGCGCAAACTCTTTCCTGATCCGCTTCCGCCAATAACAATGGTATTATTATTGATACCGGTCAGTCTCGTATCAAAACTGATCCGCAGATGCTCGGAAAGAATCTTATTATTGGCAGGATCTTTATCCTGCAGCTTCCGGTTCAGTTCTGCTGGCTGCGCAACCCTCGCTGTACCATATTCTTTTCCGGGCATAAAATTCCGGATGGAACTGATGTGTGAAAGGTAAGCGATCCCCCAGATCACTCCTCCTGCCACGCATCCCTGCGCAGTCTGCTCTGTAAAGTGAAATGGCAGTGGATGGGTAAGGAAGTATTTCAGACAGTCTGACAATGTTTCAATGGTAACTGCCTGCCAGTTTCCATTTCCAAGACAATATCCAATATATAAACTGACAGGAAGCATCATCAGAAAAAAGCCATGGTTAGGTTTTCTTTTCTGCAGCATCCCATCACCTGCCCCATTTCTGTGATTCTTTTAAAACTGCGGTTTTATCATGCAGGCCATGTTCCTTCTGCTCTTTTTCTTTGCGTACCTGCAGTTCGTTCCTATTCAGAGGATTCGCCGGTTTTGCTCTGTTCATAGAAAGTACCACATCCCTTCCTCTTTGCAGACGGCCGTCTCCATTTTGCAAATTAAATACCATATACTCCCTTGCATCGAATACCGCATACTCCGCAGGGATCAGCTTCCCGGTAACTGCGTTTTTCCGCTCCGGCACAATATCCTGCTTTGGGATGATGTCCGCATGGATCCCATCCGGCATCAGATACATGCCCCAGCTGGAATGCTCTTTCAGCGGCTTCCCTTTGATCCAGCTCACATGTCTGCCAAAATCAATCTCTGCATCATGCTTTTTGACCGCATCCCATACCTCCGGAACCTTCAGTACATCTCCCAGCGAAAGCAGCTCTTCACGCTCCCGTTTCTTTTCCGGGAGCGCCGTAAGTGCGGACATGGTCAGTTCTGCCAGTTCCTCTGTGGGTTTGCCTGCCTCCGTCAATCCGGTCTTTGCGTAATCCTCCGGACTGATCGGACCTACTTTGATATGACCGTATTTTCCTACTTTATGATCCAGCAGAAAGGCTTTCATTTTTGCCATATCTGCCGGCGGGATGACATATTGGGTCCTGCCATCCCCACCGCACAGATCAGGAAGCCTTGCAAATAAAATCCCGTGGGCTTTCATTTCCGCTTCAATGCCCCGGAGTATCTTTGGTTCTTCACTTCCCATATTGATAAAAACAAAATCCCCGCCGCAGATTCTCCTGAACCGGTTAAGCGATACCTTACCCTTCCATTTTGCGAGATAGATAGTGTTAAGAACTTTCAGAACCAGAGCTGCGCTTTTTACTGTGATATTCCCAAGCAGGTATGCTCCTTTTCCTGTTACGATCAGAAGCTGGGTTGCATCGCTTACTTCACTCATCTGCGTTCCCTCCCATCTTTGCAAGCTTCTCTTTCCTGTACCGTATGATGATAGGCTTCTTCTATTTTGACTTTCAGCAGATCATATACCCGCTCTGTATTCATCTGGATCAGGCTCTGGAACTTTCCATCATTCAGATTATACGGCAGCTTGATCCGGATTCCTTCTCTATCCCGATGTATCTGAATCCCCCGTATCTCCACTGCGTTCTCATATAGTACATTTGCATATCCAGCCAATGTATCTTTGCTGTAAAGCGTTATATGTACATCAAATTCCGGCTCTGCATTCAGATCACACATAAGGTTTTTACGGATTCCTTCGTATACTTTTTCTTCTATCTTTTCCCGGATGGCGGCATTTCTAAGAAATATCACGCCGTTCCATCCCTCTTTTCCTTTTCTTCTGGGCATGGAGATCATCCAGTTCTCTTTTCCCTGCGCCCTTTCTTCCTCACTGGACCGGTCCAGCACCTTTACGTCCTGGATCGTGATAATCTCATCCAGCGTGATACTGCCGATCGCCACCAATCCATTTTTATTGATGATCCTCATATCTGATTCAATCTTCATGGCAACGCCCCCTCAATACTGTTTTCCTGAATCTTTCTTCTCTTTTCAGCAAAAGAACCTGCCATGCTGTACATGACAGGTTCTGCAAATTATAGTCCCCATGCAGGCGAATTTGAGACTGGCAATACTGCAGGCTCTTCTATGGCATATACTTCTAAAGTCCTGTTTCTCTCTAATGTACCGCCGATGACAAGTTGCCTGGAAACCGGGTCATACTCGTGGGCAAGATCGGACAAAACCTCATCTGCCTCCACATAGTTTTCATTGATTTCTTTGATCATCTCATTCGCCCCTTCCAGGGTTATCAAATGCTTCGGTATGAGCATAAACTCATGCACGGAACTGGGTGCGATATAATACTGCTCTATCGGTATCCCATTTTTTTCGAATACATCCGGATAAAAAGCAATGGCTGCCCCGTGACAGTTCTGTTTATTTGTCGCAACCAGCATGCCATTATCCGGATACAGCACAATCTTTCCGTCACCGGTCACTTCCCGCATCATGGCATTTAATCCCATGATCTCCACTGGCATAGCATGCATACTGTTGTTCACTGCTATTTCATGCAGCTGATCCAGCGTGATACCATAGCTTTTCATAAGCCTGTCATCAAGCAGACAGCTCATTTCCAGTTCACCATCTCTGCCGAAGTATATTCTGTAGGTTGCCGCTATATCACCCATGACTTTATGCGGCACACCATTCAGCATTTCACGGTTCAGCGTATACCCGACCGCCCAGATCATGATGCGGTCTTTTACCAAATTGAAATCATCCAGGATACTGAACACCTCTTCTGTAATCTCTGATTTCATGTTCTCCAGTTTTAGCTGACGCTCGGCTATTACAGGCAGGATCTCATCCAATGGGATTCCTTTTTGGTAAATTTCGTAATACAACTCCATATACTGTACCGGACTGCTCCCTGATCCGGGTTGTTTCAGAGAAAAAGACCGCAGTTTTCCCACATTATTTTTTACCACATCTTCCATTCTTACCCTGTACTCCCTATAGTCTTCCGGAAGATACTCATGGATATGCTCTTTTACATACATACAAAACGCATCAAAATTCATTCTTATTTCCCTTCTTTCTCTTTGCTTTCTTTCATCTGCTTTGCTTTGTCCAGATATGCTCCGTATCTTTTTTTCTGGTTTTCTCTGGTCTGTTTCAAAGACTCACATTTCAATAACTGCATACGCTCCCTCCTCTCCTGCTTTCTTATGAAAAAAGCCATGGCAGATCAGATCTGTCACAGCTTTTATCTCTGTTTCCTATTCGTTTTTCTTGTATCTACAATTCTGTCTTCCGGTTTTTTCAGAATTTCCTTTTCCTGTCCTCTGCTCTGACAGAACTGCTCCCACCGAAGCTTCACATCCAGTTCTCTTGCAATGATCCGGTTGAATGTTTCATTCGCCTTTTCCATATAATCAATCATTTCGATACACGCTGCCTGCAGTGCATCAATCTTTGCATTTGCCATGCCTATCATCCTATGCCTCCTCTCTGCTCCAGATAGAACTGTTCCAAAAGTTCCATGCTTTTTATAGGTAACTTAGGATTACACAGCTGCCGCAGCTCCGGAAGGGATAATTCTGACTGAACTGCCTGTATGATAAATTCCAGCTGTTCTTTAGAGTAGTCGGAATCAGAGATCACGGTAAGAATGAGCCGGTTCTTCTCTTCCTTTTCCCTGCGTCTGCGCTGCTGCTCTTTTCTGCTGCGCAGCTGCGAAAAATAACTTTCCTTTGGCGCATCGGTATGTACCCCGTCCTGCTCCAGACGTTCTTTCAATTCTGTACATTTATCTAACAGCCTGTTTTTTTCCGCCTCCCACTGGTCCGCTTCGTTCTGTCTCTGCTTTGTGGCATCATCCAGTTTTTCTTTAAGTTCCACTTTCTCTTTCTCGGAATTTCTGAACTTTTCTTCCAGTGAACCGTATTCCAGTTCCATCTTTAGCCGCTCACTGCTGGCCCGCTCTTCGCACAGTTCTCTCTCTTTTGCAAGCAGTTCTTCAAAGTGCTGCTTTGACCGCTCCCGTTCCTTTTCCAGAAATTCACACTGCAGCTCAAACCGCTCTTTCATCCATTTCTGCTCCTGCAAAAGCTCCTCCAGCTTCGGAAGTCCTGCAAGGCGCATCTGAACCACGTGCCCGGCCAGAAGTTCTTTCGCCTGCTCCAGCGTGTGTTCTTTTTTATAAAAATGCTCCGTGGTAAAGTTCTCACCAAAAAGCATTGCCGTCATCCGGACAAAATCCAAATCACGAGAAGAAATATTTTCATCCCATTTAAAAAAGCTGTCTATGAACGTATCTGACATCCCATACTGGAGCATCAGATACAGCTGCTCTCTTTTATGGCAGTATTTTTCTTCCTTTAAGTAAGGATACCGCTCTGTGCTGCTCCTGTATTTTCCTTCCAGATCATCCATATCTTTTTCCCAGACGATCTTTGTCGATCTGTTCTTCTTTGTCTCCATCCTGTTTTATCTGCCTCCTTCCATCTTTAGATTCTCTTTGCTTTTTATCCGTCTCCTGCTCTGGTGTTTCCAGACCGCATTCCTGCTGGAAGTCCCTCTGGGCCTAACCGCTATAGAATAATTCTTTCGTTTTTTCAATCAGGGCCAGCTCCTTTTTACAGTCCCTTAACACTTTGCGAAGCTGTGTCAGTTCTGTTTTTCCGGTATCCTGATCTGCATTTTTTCTGCGAAGAGCGCTCTGCTGCACTGTTACGTTCAGCCGCAGGGCATCCGCTTCCTGCTGCACTTTTTTCTGCCTTTCAAGCAGCATCTGTTCATCCCCAATATCATAGGTGATCAGATAGTTCAGTGCATCTGCCAGATTCTGCACCTCAAGAATATCTGCTTTATATTTCCATGCCTGCCGGTATCTTCCCGGCTTGCGGATATAGTAGGTATTGTTCCATCTCTGGAAAAACTGCCTCTGCATGGCGTTCATCTTCCAGCCTGGGCAGCGCTGCACTTTCGCATAAATGATCTGCCGGATTTCCTCACGGTTCCCATAGGTCTTGTACCGCTTCTGAATCTCCGGTTCCAAAGCTTTATTCTGTATCCTCCGGATGATCTCTTCTTTTGTATAACCCGGTCCCAGCCTTCCGGTCCGGATCGCCCGTTTTCTTCCGTATGGCTTCAAAGAAAGGTATTTGCCATTTCGGATCACGTACTGCTGCTCGGACAGATACTGCAGAACTTCTTCCATGGAAACGCTATACCGAATTGCTTCATCTATGTCATCCCGTATGATATCGTTCCAGTCATAGTAGACTTTCTTTGGCTCCCAGTATTTTTTCCAGTTTCCATAATGCATCCCGGTGCGTTCTTTTTCCTGATATTCCAAAGTCGGCAGATGGTATTTCCGGCAAAGCCGGTCTGTGATCGGCTGGATCCGCTTCTGCCAGTCTCCTTTTGGGGAATGGAATTTATAACCATCCGTTTTTGCTACGGAATCAAACGTGATATGGACATGCATATGGGGCTTATCGTTATGTACCGCAAAAGCATAATAATACTGGTCTCCCAGCAGCGCCTCGCAGAACTCTTTTGCAACCTGATAGGCCAGGTCTTCTTTTATCCCGCAATCCGGTGGAAAACAGAGCATGTAATGGTATGCCTGGGTCTTATCTGTTTTCTGCCAGTATTCTTTATTCCGCAGCATCGTCCGGTAAATCTCTTCCGGGCTGATCCCGGCATTGCCGCCTACGTAGATGCCACCCTGCGTCTTTTCCGGATTGCAGATATAAAAAAGATTCTTCTTTAAATGAGCTGCCGGACTTTTCCCGGAAGTCTCCTTAATCCTCCGGAGCTTTGTCACCGCCATAGTCCAGCACCTCCTGCAGCCTGTCCAGTGTCTCCTGATACTTCCGGTCAATCAGGGTTAGATATTCGACCAGCTTCTGATAATCTGCCTGCGTGATAAAACGCTTGGAATTGCAGGACCGGACGATCTGGTTGATATTGGTTCCGATCTTCAGATCATAATATTTCAGTTCCTGAAGAAGATTTTTTATATCCGGCGGCATGCGGATCTTCTGTTTCTCCCGCAAGCGGTAACGCATGTAAGTGGATTCTGTCATATCCATTTGCCTTGCACACTTTTCTATCCATGCAGCTTCTTCTGCAGTACACCGGAATTCTTTTTTGCAGGTCAGCCTTGCCATCCTTTTCCCCCTCTCCCTAATTTTTTATTATTTGTACCGTTGATTTTCCTGTCCATTTTTTCTTTTTGTCCTCCTGCCAGCAAAGCTGTCACAGACAGCATTTTGCCATCACAGGTCTGCTCTGCCAGCAAAAAAAACTGGTTTTACCGGGGTCTTAGGGGGATATCCCCTAACTGCGTGCATTTGTCATACAAATGCGTATCTTGCCATTTTTCAAACGAAAAAATGTTTTCCCGCCGCCAGAATGCCAGCATTCTGCCAGCTTTGACAGCATTTTGCCGTCTTTGCCGTCAAACCGCTGTCATCATTACTTCAAGGGCTGATGAAACGCAGCGCATCTGCTTCAGGGGCAGAAGCACCACAAGACAACGGATAACCAAGCAGATCATCCCCATTCACATGCCCCTTATTCCGCAAGCATCCCTGAATCTTTCAAAATATTTTCCCGTTCCCTCTGCAGCTGCTGCATTCGGGCATGATATTCTTCCAGAGTAATATGTCCTTCCATATGCTCAAACAGAAGCTCCAGTTCCTCACAAAGCCTTACCGTTTCTTCCTGTTCCATCAAGCTGTGCCTCCTTTCCAAGATTGGCTGCCTCCTGCTCCGGTTCATCGATCTGCTGTATCTTCGGCTCCAGATACTGCTTCACAACCGGACAGGAATCCAGGATCAGTTCCGCCGCTGCCTTCGCCGCTTCCACAGCAAAGTAAAGTTCCTTTGGTCTTACAGATTTTACATGCGCATGCCAGTGCTGCAGGTATGCCAGATTGTTCCGGAATGCATCTTCATTTTCCAGTCCAAGGCTGGCGCAAAGAAGTGATGCCGTGATCTCTGCCACCAGCTCTTCCTGCGCATATTCCAGCTGACCCCGGTACAGTTCCCCTCTGGTGCTATGCCCCAGTTCGTGGAACGCAGTGGAATAATATTCATAAACATTTTTATACTGCCGCCGATCCGGCAGCACTACCCGACTGCCCTGATTGTAGGCCTGTCCAGTTCCATATAGTTCACTGACTTCCACGCCATGTGCCTGACTGTATGCGGCGATCAAAAGGTCTGCCATCTCCATATTTTTTGTTTTGACATGCTCATAATCAACGGGAACAAAATGACTTTTAATTCCTTCCACATCTGAGATGTGGTATTCTCTGGTGTATTTCAGCTGAAACCGTTCGATCACCGGATTGCCAGTTTCATCCAGTACCTTCTTTCCGTTCTCATCCTTTTTGAATACTGGAAACCGTTGGAACACGATCTCCTGCTTTGCTCCTTTTTTGATTTTTGCATCCGGATGGCTGCAAATCTGCTGGAAAGTTAAATACTCCCCCGCTTCCAGAAACAGCAGATTGATCGGGGAAGAAAATGGTTTGGATGGGTAATTATAGCTGCAGGGATACGGTGCTCCTTTCCATGGTTTTACCCATGTGAACTGCTCACCGCTTTGCATGGCTTCTTCCAGTTTCAAAAGAAGTTTGGCCTGCATGATGTCATAGATACTTTTTTTCGTTATCTGAATCACCTCCTGTACGAAGGAAGGCAGCCTGATCGGCTGCCCTCTAGTTCATTCTTTTATTTTTTTGTATTAAAATGGCACGGTTGCCCGTGCCACATTGTCTTCTTTATATAAGTACATCATCTAACTTCAATTCATAACAGTATTCAAAGGTAATTCAACACTAAAATTTCACACCTGTTTATTTTCCTGAATCTCCGCCTCCCAATACTTTTTTAATTCCTGGTGTGTATCAAATAATTTGTATCTTGGATATCCAGAATCATTTTTATTACTATAAGTCAAATGAATCACCACAAACTGCCCATATTCCGTGCAAAACAAAACCTTGTCATTTGATTCATGTTTTGCAAGGCAGAACAGCTTCATCCCATACAAAGGATGATCCTGTCCTATCTCACTATATACTTCATCTACAAGTGCATCCTTTTCTCTGTCTGCTCTATTCCAGCAAAACGCTTCGCCATATTTATTTTTCAGTTCACAAAAACAATTTTCAATTATCATAAATTCACCATCACATTTATACTCTGCAGATGATTATATCATGAAATCAATTGACAAATTCCTTCATTTTGTAGTTTTTACCAGATTCTACTCATGGTTCTCTACGTTTTCATTTACAATGTACAAACATTATTTTATGTTGAAACTATGAGATATGCAAAGCCTTCCTGATATCATCCTCAAAATTTTTCGCACTTTGGCACTTATCTCTAACAGCTCCCCAGTTATTTATTAATTGAAGTACAAACTTACTATATACCGATACATTTTTCTTTTTTCCCGGTACTCTTATCTCATGATATTCTTTCTTTTTTGCAATAATGGTATTCCAAGGCTCTTCGATAGTTTCCACATCTTCAAATTCTTCGTATGCGGCTACAATCCACGCATCCGTACTATCACACGGGATCACTATAAGAATGTTTTCTTGTTCTTCTTCCAATCCAAGCCACTTCAGTATCATTGCATGTAAATGCCCGACATATCCATCTGGCGATGGCGTATGACTTTCACAAGGCAAAACAACAGGACATTCCTTTTTCCCTATCTTATCGCATTCCAGTGGATGTACCTCTGCTTTATTGTCACATTTGTTATGTTCGCATAAACAATGCACTTCTTTTTCCTTTCGTGATACATCCGCATCCATTTGTATCACAAGCATGTCCATCTTTGGAATAATATCACAAAACATCTGCTCCAATATGCCTGATGTATCCTCACACCATTTCCAGACACCTTTCCACCCATTCCCGAATTTCCCTTCCAAATTCGGTTCGGGCTGTAGTCTGATATAGGTATTTTCTTCCCCGGAAATATGATCGATCACTTCCTTTATCACAAGATAATCCGTTGGTCCTTCTCCGACTATACCGATCACTTTTTTCATAACAGGTCCGGAACACCTCCTAAACGTCCATTGATCCACAAACGTGATAAGGGCTGTCCTGATTTCAATAATTCTTCTGAAACTTGAATTCGGTTCAGCTCAGCATGCCCCGCCTTGTTTCTTCCAACTGTGAATAATCTAATCTGCTCATTGCTAATATCAAGCCCATCCAAAACCAGCGGATTATGGGTTGTCAAAAATACTGTTTTACCAGAATCCAACATTAACTGACTGAACACTTCCATTACTTTCTTGGCAAGCCGAGGATTCAAAGCATGATCAAAACTGTCTATAGCAAACATTTTAGGAGTATCCGGGTGCATTGCCAGACAAAGCATAAATAAAACATATAAAGCGCCTTCGCTGGCATCATATCCTGTAAAAGATGCACTTCCCTTCAAATATTTATCACTGAATTCAATGATTTGTCTGGATGATGGTACTCCAGGATTCAGATTTGATTTTTTCGGAACTGTTATCCTAAAATCAGATGCCCAATCTATCAAATCTAATATCTCTTCCATGTAAAGAGACCCTAACATTTCATCTCCGTCAATTGTTTTAATAATATCTTCCAGCGCATCTGCAAGCCGTCCGCCATTAAGCCCCAACGGCGTAATTTGCGTTGTATCAGCAATGGTTCCCCTGAGAGTAAGCGTATCTGGTTGGTATATTCCATATTTTTCAATATACTCTCCCATTTTTCTGCAACCATGATTATTCAGGGTTTCTGCAAGCATAAAATACCCAATACTATTGTTTAATTGCACTGACGATCTGTTGCTTCTTCCCCAGACAGAAGCACCATCTTCACATATATTTTCCGAATGATATTTCCATGAATCATAGTCTGTATCTTTGGGCGTAGTTAAATGAACAGAATACTCGTATTCTTTCATATCAGATTCCCATTTGATATCTAAGTCAACGGTAGACCTTTCTCTTTCAATAGTCTTAAATTTAGATTTATATAATTGTGATGCACTCAAGCGAACACCTTTTCTCTGAAGACTGTTGTTATTGACCCTGTCTGTCATTGCCGCACTTAGAATACCGATTGCTTCCAAAACAGTAGACTTACCAGAACCATTCGCTCCAATAAATACATTAACCTTTCCCGGTTCTATTGTTACATCATATAACGCTTTAAAGTTCCTGATACCGATTTCCTTTATTACCATAGTATCCTCCGAACAAAAATTTTAGTAATTTTATTATAGCATTGTTACAAAAAATATCCATATCTAAATATCATTTTTCTCACTATATAAAACATTTTTTGATTTTTAGATATCGTGCATAATGCTCTAATATCATTTGGCATTTATCTAATATTCTTATCTCAATAGTAACCGAAAAAAGTCTCCTTAATCACAATTCCAATCACAAATGGATAAAAAACAGTCCCGCACTTGCAGGACTGTTTTTAATTACAAACATTTCATATCTACAATAAAACCAGTTTCCGCCGCGCGCTTCTTTAACAGCTCCTTCTGCGCTTCGGATGTCATATGTCCGCTTTTCATACTTTGCACGGCTTCAAATAATTCCCTTGAAATAATAGGTTCATGACTTTTCTCATTGTCTGATGATATATTCGCTAACTGCTGCTCAACCGTCTCTAATGGCAGCGCCAAAATCCGCTTCCATTCTTCGATATCGCTATCAGAAGAAGTTTGCTTGAATAATTTATATTTTTGTTTTAACTCTGCGGTCACATAATCAAGTATTTCGCAGTAATAGACTTTTGAAATTGCTTCTTCGTAGCTTAATTCTACCTTTTCGGAGATACGATGACGCTCAATGGCAGCATCAACCAAATTTCTTGGAGGCTGTTTTGTATAGTCCGTTACACTCTGAAATATCCATTTTACACTTTCCGCTTCAAATGGATTAACCACCAGTTTCCCGCCCTGCCAGTCATATCCAATTATTTTCTCTTCGGATATCTTTTTTTCTACGTTCATGTAAAAGCACTCCCTCTCTTCATATTTATATAAGATGTACCCAAGCATATTTTTATATAGCTTATTCTTCTTTTCTTCTTAATCTTCCTCATCCTTTCCCGGAATTAATTTATTGTAACATATACCGACCCCAAAGACAAACATTCGTTCCACCATTCTGCCTAACAACGAAATCTTTTCCAGTATCAATAAAACAAATAGGTATTCTTTTCCTTACCATAAATACCTATGATTTTATCCCCATTTTCCATTACAAGCCCAATCTCTGCTTCTTTCTTTTCGGCATGGATTTCATAACTTTCAACAGCTACACTTTTCACATCCCGATATCCATTTCTGTACAGATAATCATAAAGGCTGTACTGCAGCTCATACCGATTATCCAGATAGTTCAGCAGTTTTTCTGGAATACCTGTGATTGAAAGCGTTGATGCATCGTATGTACTTTCACTTGCCGTCACTTCGGTCTGAACCTGTACCGTAGCTGGTGTTTCCACCACTACATTTTGCTGCTCCGTATACTCCTGTACCTTTTGCTCCTCGTTTTCCAATATCGTAAATAAATACTGACCCGGCAGCTTTGGAAAGAAAAGCGCAACCAACTGCAGCTTTTCATTTCCCGGAATTTCCAGCTGATATCCGGATACGTTCTCTGCAGAAGTCATGATCTCCTTTTCAAATACGATCTCGGATGCATCAATCTTCTGTTCCTGCAAAAAATCAGTCAGCTCTGCAATGAAATCAGCTTCCCGAAAAGAAAGCTGTGTCTTGGTAGCTGCGAATAACCCTGAGATTTTAAGTTGGCCCTTGCCCACAGTGCTTCCCTTATCATCAAAAATCAGGGAAAGAAACTGCTCTTCTTGCATCTGCCTTTCTTCTGCAGCCTGTTCCTGTGTTTCCAATTCCGCTGCCTCCACCTCCTGCCGCTGTTCCTGCAACTCATCCAGACCGACCACGCGCACTGTCAGGCTTTCTGTTTCGCTTACTGCTTTTCTTTCTTCTCTTAAGTCAGTCACTGCGCAATACAAAACGATTCCCAGCTGCAGTAAAAGCAAAATTCCCAGAACCACAAAAAAATTTCTGTTCATCCGCTGCACCGCTGCTTTGCTGCTCTGCTCCTGCCCTGTCTTCTTTTTATCTTCCATACGTCACCATCCTTACAGTCCTGAAAACTGAAGTTTCCCGTTTGCCTTTGAATAAGTGCCTTTTATGCTGCCGCCGGTATTGAGCGTGATCTTAAATTCAGCCTTCTGCTCTTCCGGAAGAATTTCATAGCTGCTCATTGTACCTATGATATTTCCGGTCAAGCCACTGGAAAGCACATATTCAAATGCTTTCTGGTAAAATGCTTCTTTCCCACCAACATAAGCCAGAAAAGTAGTGGATACCTGCATGATATCAAATGCTGTGGTTGTCGTTACGGTCTGGACACTGCCGTTTCCATATCCTCCAGTGCTTCCACCACTATAGGAGTTTCCATAAGAAGACTGTCCGGTATTGTATGCTCCGCTGCCCTGACTGAAATCCTGTGCCTGTGTTTCTGTTTCCATCTCTTCCACAAGCTCTGTAAACAGGTAGGTATCCTCCTTTAGATAGTAAGTAGCCAACAACCTCCATGCAGGGTCTTCATTGAAATAAATGTAGTGGTATACTTTGTCCGATTCCTGTTCCCCCTCATAAGCTTCGGAACTGAACGTTACATCTGTAACTTCCCGATACTCGGAGCGCGCGGAATCGATATGCAGCGCATCCCCCAGCTGCTGCAGGAACTCCCGGTCATCAAACTGCCCGTTGAAAGATAAGATCACATCTGCAGTCACGCCATGAAGCGTAAGCCCATAAGGTGATTCCGGTTCAGATACTTCTGTTGTCTGTTCTGTTTCTGCATCGGCAGCATTTTCTGTTTCCGGAATCTTTTCTTCATTTTCCTCCATCTTGGCAAAGTCAAAGTTAATGATGATATCCGTATCCGGCATGACAAAATTTACCCGGATTGCTTCTGTTGATGTCTCCCGCAGGAAGTTATTCACCTCATGGAAATCATAGTCTACGATATCTGCCTGTTCCAGATAGTATCCTTCTTTCGGTGTTACTATCAATGTAACAAGCGTATCTTCCTGAATCCGAAGCACCGATTCTGTATCATTATCGCTTTTTAGCCATTCTTTTTCAAATTCAATGCTGGCTGCATTGGTCTTATAAAGCAGGACATCATGCATAGGAATCTCTTCCGCTGCCTGTGCCTGTGCTTCCTGCACAGCTTTCTCCCTGCCTTTTTTTATATAGGTTGCTGCCGCCATCCCGGCAAGTACCAGGACAACCACAGCGATTGTGATGTACAATGGTGCATTATTTTTCTTCTTATACATGACTTCTCCTTTACTCTACGCTGTAGGAATAGATGCTGTAAAAATCCCATTCTCTGTTGTAAGAGCTGATAAACTGCTCTGAATACTCCTTGCTGCCATCTGTTGCAAATACTTCGATCTGATATACCAGCTCTGTTTCATTGTCCTTTACCAGTTCGATCACATCAATTTTTGTAACCGATAAACTGTCACCATAGAGCGAAAAAATGTAATCCGCAACTGCAGTAAAAAACTGTTGTTTCCGTTCTCCTACAAAATCTGCCGCAGCCCCTTTCTTCGTTTCAGACAGCTCCGGCTGCATATGCTTTCGGTATGCTTCCAATTCTCTTTCATAGGAATCTTCGGTATCCGAAATGATCTCTTTCTCTGCAGATGGCAGCTCTGACGTTTCCGTTTCTTCTACGCTGCCGGAATTTAGCTGACCTTTTGCTAAGTCCGGCAGTGTAACACTCATTTTTCCTGCTTCTTCACTTTCTTCTGACTGTGCCTCATCAACCTGTCCCATTTGGATCTGCTCAACCAGCATATCTGTTACTGCTCCGATAGCTGCAGGAATCAGAGCTGATATTAAAAAGATGGCTGCTATGATTACAACATATCTTCGTATCTCTTTTTTCTCCATGCGCCCTCCATTATGATCCAAAGAACCAGTTGCCGCCGATCTGTACTGCATCTGCTCCTGTCTGGCTTCCCTTTGTGCTTCGAAAACTGGTGAAAGAATGGTTCCGGATTCCCTTTTTCAAGCAGTCATTTACCGCCTGTTTTACATACTCCGGAACATTTCCGTTTAACCTTGGCTTCCAGTGATTGTCCATGCTGTAACAATACTGCCCCGGTGCCATCAGCTGCGATAACGCATTATTCCCCAGATAGCTCCAGCTTGCCGACTCGGTACGGTTCATGGCCGAAGTGATGACTGCCAGTGCGCCCTCGTAACTACCGTTATCCTCCTGTGCCACGATTGCCCAGATGAGTTCCATCTGTTCCTGTGAATAAGTGGTCTGATCCACACGCTCCCCGCCATTTCCGGTATACCAGTCTGTTTCGATCTGGAACCGCCGGATAGAAGTGATTGGTCGGTAATCAATCGCACTGACCGTCACCCCTTTGCCGGGGTTGGCTACAGTATTACTACTGTTTCCGCTGCACTGAACAACCTGCCCATGCCCGATATAAATGCCAACATGTGGACCATCTGCCCAGTAAACTACATCTCCCGGCTGCGCCTCTTCAATACTTTGTACTTCAAGACCCGATATCCCCTGTTCCTCTGCCAGCCTTGGAATTGAGATATCAAATGCTGCATAGACACTCTGTACAAAGCCAGAACAGTCTGCCCCTGTTGTCAGGCTTGTCCCACCCCAGACATAAGGAAGTTTTCCGGCAAAACTAAGTGCAAGCTCCGCAATCTTTTCCCCGTTTCCGTTTTCTGCAGACTTCACTGATTTTAGGGTAAAATAACAGGACCGGTTCTCTTCCGGCTGGATATAAGTTTCTGCAAGCGAAACTTCCTCTTCGCCAAGCACCGTCACCATTTCCTCTGCCGCTGCTCCAGATAAAAGCATCTCCTTTCGTATAAAGCCGCGGCTCTCACCGGATTCTACGAAAAACCATCCATCCTCTGTTTCTTCCAGAAGGTATACAAGACTTCCTGAAGTGATCTTTCCAATCTCTCTGGACTCTTCTTTTGGATACTCCTGAATATAACCGCTTTGGATCACCAGAGAATACTGTTTTGAAGCAAGCACTTCCTGTACTGTTGTATGGGTATAGGTAAATGCGTCATTATCTGCTTTTTCGCAGCTTACTTCCGCCAGCCGAAAAGAATTTTCCCCTATCGCTTTTACCAGCGTATCTGCATAACCGGCATCTGCCAGAAATGCTGTCTGCATAAAGCCCCGGACTGCTCCGGATTCTACATAAACCCACTGCGCATCTTCTTCCTCCAGAACATAGACGATACCAAAGTATGGGATTTCCCCGACAACTTCTGCCGTTGTATCCGGAGCCTCATAAACAGCAATGGACTGCCCACCTTCTACGATTCCATATTCCTTTTCGACTTGGACAAACCGGAAATCTTTCTCCACGTACCAGCTCTCATCCCAGTAGGAACTGCCGCTAAATGAACTGGAGTAAGAATACTCTTCATTCTTACTTCTACTCGCCTCTGTCTCAGATTCACTTTCCAGTTCTGTTTCTGTCACCCATTCACTTTCCGACTCTGCCTCGGATTCTGTCTCCGCTTCTGATTCTGTTTCCACTTCCGATTCCTTGGGAAACTCTGTATCTTCTGGAACTTCTGCTTCTCCTGAAAGTTCCGTTTCTACCGAAGCATCTGTTTCCCCTGGCATTTCTGATTCCTGCAGATTCTCTATTTCCTCTTGCTGCTCTGGACCTGCCGGACTTTCTTCTTTCTCTTGTTCCTGCGGATTCTCCGGCTTATCTGATAGTTCTGAATCTTCCAGTTCTCCTGATTTATCTGAAGTTTCTGGCTCTTCAGTTTCATCGGATTGCTCCGGTTCTTCCATTTCATTCGACTGATCGGATTCTTCCGGCACTTCCACTTCATCAGAAAACTCGGCCTCCTCTGTATTCTCGGTTTCGCTTTCCGATTCTGTTTCATTCTGATCAGTGCGCTCATCCATCTGCTCTGTTTCTCCCGGAAGTTCCACTTCATCTGGCAGTTCGGACTCTTCCGTGTTTTCTTTCTCACTCTCCAGTTCTGTTTCCTCAGTCTGTTCCATTTCTTTCAAAAACTCGGTTTCTTCTGCAGTCTCCGTTTCTTTTTCGCTGCTTATTTCTTCCGCATAGATTTTCTGCCCCGCATCCCCCAGCGGCCACACACTTCCTGCAAGTAATGCTGCACTTACGATCACTGCAGCTGTTTTATATCTCCTCTTTTTTCTAATTGCCAAAGTACCAATTTCCTCCTATCTGCACCGCATTAGGGCCAGTCTGACTCCCTTTTGTGCTTCGAAAACTTGTAAAAGAATGGTTCCGGATCCCCCTTTGCAGGCAGTCACTGACCGCCTGTTTTACATAGGATGGAACGTTACCATTTAACCTCGCCCTCCAGTAGTTATCATTGCTATAGCAATACTGGCCGGACGCGGTCAGTTGTGCCAGAGCGTTGCTGCCGCAATATTTCCAGTTTGCCGATTCTGTCCGGTTCATAGCAGAAGTAACAACTGCTAACGCTCCCGCATAACTTCCATTATCTTCCTGTGCTACAATCGCCCAGATCAGCTCCATCTGGCTTTGTGTATAAGAAGTCGTATCTTTCCGGTGTCCAGATGTTGCATTTCCCGCATCACCGCCAGATGCCCACTCCACGATCCGGCGCACCTGAAATGGTCTGCCATCCGCAGTCGGATATCCCCAGCAGACACCTCTTCCTGCTGTTTCCGGTGATACATTACTTCTTCCTCCAGAACAATGGATCATCCTTCCCTCGCCTGCATAAATCGCTACGTGAGAACTGTTTCCCGCGCCTATGTAACCGCTGAAGAACAGTATGATATCTCCCGGAAGAGCCTCGTCCAGACCTCCGGATACCAGAGTCCCGGCATGCTCCTGCGCATAAGTGTCATATCCGATCTCATATCCAAAATGAGCAAACACCCCATGTACAAAAGAACTGCAGTCTGCATAGGACTGCCACGCTGTCGCACTGTCTCTTCCAGCTCCCCAGATATATTTCGTCACTCCGATCCATTCCTCTGCATAGGCAACGATCTCATATCCCGAAGAAGCATACCCAAGCTGTTCTTCCTCACCGGCAATACCGGAAAGCAGCGAAGCGGCAAACAAAAAGATTAGTAACGCAGTCACCAGCGGAACCACTGCGGAGGCTGCATATTTTAAAAGGTTTGCTCCTGCCTGCAAAAGAGCTGCCTCTACTTTGGTCCGGATTACGGACACTGGAACCCGAACTGGCAGCATCACAGTCCTTATTATTGCCGTCCCTGTCTTCCATTCCAGTTCTCCCATGCTGGCTTCCAGCTGTCCTCTCATTTGCTGCTGTCTGATCCAGTCATCCCGCCTTAAATCTAATTCAACCGCCCCGATCAGCTCTGCAGCATATATCCGTTTCCGTCTGCGCTGTTCCTTTTTCCTATGCCGTTCTTCATAATGTGTCTGCCGGATTTCTTCTGCATAAGTCTTTCGTTCTTTTTTATCTGCAGTTCCATCATGCTGCTTCCTGTTGTGGAACCACCGTTTTTGTACGATAAATTTGATAAACGGCTCTTTTTGCGCCTTATAAAGTTCCTCTCTTTGCTCCGGCAGTTTCCGCTTTACAGCTTTTTCTGCCTGCACAAGTATCCGTTTTTTCTGTACTGTTGAATAAGAAGCCCACTTTTTCTGCTGTTCTGCGGTAAGCTTCTGCTTTTGCATGACATGCTCCGGACGTTTTGATCTATTTTGAAGTTCCCCCTGTTTTCTTTTTCTCCTGCGGTCATCCAGATTTCCCATACCATCTTTTTTGTATGCTCCCCTTTGATAGATCACCGCACCGCCTGCCTGACGCAGGATCACCTTTGTGGTCTCAATCTCCCGTATCTCTTCTTTTGTCCGTAACTCCATCCAAGTTCACATCCTTTTATGGATACTCTTTTTCCTCTTCTGCCATCTGTCTGACCTCCCCTTCCAATCCTGCAATCATGTTCCGGATTTCCTTTTTTCCTCCGGCTTTCTGCTTCATGTTCTGGATCTCATGGAAATTCGTATTCAAAAGCTGATAGGTCGCACTTTCTTTTGGCAGTCTGCAGTCATTGGGGATATATTTCTCTCCAAATTTCAGCAGTCCACATCCTGGCTCCACGTTATGGACATATTTAAGAAGGTTATCTGAAATCCCCAGCGTATTTCTCAGGATCTCTATTTCAATGTCCGACTGGTTCAAAAGAGAAAGATATTCCGAATTACACAGCATGGTTTCAATCGTTTTTGAGCTGAGCAGGTCTGCGATGTTCTGCGTCACAGCAGTACAAAGGCCGCCCATCTTACGCACTTCCTTCCAGATTTTTTCCAGATACCGGGCGGAAAACTCATCCGAAGCCAGATTGTGAAACTCATCAATGAAAAGCCAGGTTGCCCTGCCTTTCTTTGCATTTTCCGCGATCCTTGCCCGGATACTCTCCAGCATGATCAGCATGCCAATCCCGGACATTTCCTTTCCAAGATTTGCAAGCCCATATACGGTCATTCTGCTCTTGGTATTTACATTCGTCTGAACCGAAAACATATCCAGCGAACCGGTCACAAACAGCTCCAGCGCAAGGGTCAGTTCCCGTGCCTGTGCTTCCGGCTGTCGTTCCATGACCATATAAAAATCCTGCAGCGTAGGGGACTTCTTTTTCCATGTTCCCACCTTTCCATACAATTCCCGGACACAGCGGCCTATGATGGATTTATCCTGCGCAGTCAGCTCATCATTTAAAATCTGCGCATAGATCCCCAGCATCAGCTCTGTCTTATCCATCAGAAAGGTATCCCATGAATCCATATAGTTCAGGTTGTCCATATCCAAAGGATTGATATAATGTCCCGATCCGGCTCCAAAATCAATGAACTGTCCACCAAGCGCAGCTACAACCGCTTTGTACTCATTTTGCGGATCGATAATGATAAGATCATCCTTGGTCCCATGGAATATCTGAAGAAGCAGCATCTTTACCTGCGCACTTTTTCCGCTTCCTGTGATCCCAAGAATAAAGCCGTTCCCATTTTTCAGCAGCTTGCGGTCGGCAATGATCACATTCTTGCTGATCCGGTTGACCCCATAGAAAAAGCCGCCAGGCTGATAAATTTCATGAACGATAAATGGCGTAAATGCCGCAAGCGACTGCGTAAAAACAGGATGCATCATGCTGCAGAACCTTGCCCCGGTGGGCAGCGCCGTATCAAGCGCATCGATCTGCTGCCAGTAAGCCGGTTCAAAATAGAAGCCCTCGCCTTCCGCAATGCTGCAAAACGCTGTCACCTGATTTTCCAATTCCTGTTTGCTTCCTGCGCTTAAGGTGGCATAGATGCCCACATAGAACAGCTTCTCATCATTTTCACTGACAATATCCATATAGTTTTCCAGTTCATCCCGTTCCCTGCGCCGCTCATAAGTAATATCGCTGGCCCACGCCCCTGCCTTTCGCCTTGCTTCCTGCTGTTTTTCAATCGCTCTGCCGTTTTGCATGTAAAGCTCCATCAGCCGCTTCATGGCTACTGATTTTGGAACCGGCGCCGCATCACAAGTCAGGATCACATGGAAAGGCACCGAAGTCAGGATCCGGACGATCTCCGGATTGATGCTGCCTGGAAGCACCGGAACATACAATGTCCGCACATAGCGCCCTTCCATCTGCAGGGTGATCCCATCACATGTCCCGTACTCATCCTGATAATGCTTCACCAAACGTGGAGCAATAAGATCCCTCCAGTCCTTTTTTCTCCAAAAAGAAATCTGCTCCTTCATCTGGAACTGCTTTTCTTTTCCCAGACGGTAAAAAGCATGCAGATAGCGAAATCTTTCTTTTGCAGTAAGCGGTGTCAGGCTGCTCTGCAGGCCTTTAAATGATATCTGCAGACTTGCTTCCATCGACCGGAAATAATCTCTGGCCTGTTCTGCACTTTGCTTCCAGCAGCTGAAAACCAGAATCCGGACCTGTTCAATTCCATTTCTTCCTCCCACCATCGCACTGCAAATCTGTGCATTAAAATCCTCTGTCAGCTCCTGCTGGTCCGCTTCATTGCTGTGCAGGTATACTTCTTCCTCCGCCCGCTTCATATCCCGGTTCAGATTCATGACCAGACATTTTACAGACACGCTGATACTATTTAGAAGGACACACCACTTCTTCAGAAACTCTTCCTTTTCATACTCATCCATGGCGGCAAAGTTCGTATCCTGGAATAAATAAGCTTTATCGAACTGCTTTTTAGCTCCTTCTGTTTTCTGCTCCAGCTGAAAGATCCCATCCTCTGAAATCTTACCTATGGGAAGCAGCTCCTGCACACTTTTTGGCACCTTGTAAATCCGCGTTGTAAGCTGCTTATAATCCTGCATTCGTTTCTTCATAAATCACTCTCATCCTCGCTGTCATTTCTTCCCTGCTTTCAAGAACCGGATGTTTTTCTTTTCCTGTTCTTCTTTTCTCCGGAAAATCCTGTCCCCATTCTTCCTGCGCCTCAATCAGTACCGGCTCAAACCGGTAAATCACCTGCCCGGTCACCTCTCTCTTGCGCCTGAAATACTCCGGCAGTGCCATTCCATGAACCTTCAAAAAACCGGAAGCTGCAAAGGGCAATGCTGCCAGAACCGCAAGATATAGTGCGGCAGTCTGCCCTATCCCGCAGATACTATGCAAAAGCAGAAACATTCCCGTACCGACCACAACAGTCAGAACAGAAAGCACCGTCTGCTTTAGTGTCAGTCCTTTATAAAAATCATCCTTGTACTCATCCAGATTCTTATTTACAGGTATCTGCATCCCTGTCACCTCCATAACACTCATTTCTTTTTAGCCCAGTCCCAGACATCTGCGCACGGTCATCTCTGCTCCCTTGACACAAGCACAAGCCGTGATCATTGGCATACAGTATTCACAGATCTGCAGGATCAAAGTCACTATAGTTGCTTCCGCCCCGGCAGTTCCGAACAGATTTGCATCCTGAAACAGACCAAAACTAATGGAAATCGCCAGCGCGATCACCACCGCTTCCAGCGCATATCCGATAAAAGTCCGAAGCCATGCGATCCCTGTCTGGGAAAACTCTGCGCCTCCGGCAAATCCGGCAAACGCCACCGGGGCAAAGGGGATACACAGCAACAGCTTAAAAAGCCTTGATAATACTGACAGTACCAAAGTGACTGCGCATACAATGATGACAAGGCCGCCAAGCAGCCCGCCGACCATACTTCCAAATCCGATTGCCAGCCATGTTCCCCCATCTGCCGCGTCATCCTCCTCGATGGATGCCCGAAGGTCATCAAAAATACCATCTGCATCCACTTCTTTCATCTGTGTATTCATAGTACCAACGACTGCAGTCGCACACTCTGTAATGCCATTTACCAGTGCCAGTGAATTTACGATCAGTGACGCGGTGATCGCAAAACGGACAAAAAATCGGAAGGTATTTTCTAACGTAAAGTTATTCCTGATATCAATGGATTCCCGCAGCCAGCCCATCACAAAGAACAGCACTGCAAGTGATGCCGCAATGCCAAGCGATAAAGAATAAACCGGACCGGTCACAATTGCCCAGGCATTGGTTTGCGCCATCGGACTTTTTTTAACATACTCCATAGTCAAGGCGCTGCAGCTCTGCCACACGGCATAACCTCCCTGCAGCATCCATTCCCCGGTATCCATCATGCCGCTCCCGACACTTTCCAGCGCAGAATCAATCGCACTACTGATAAGTCCCATGCAAACCTCCTATTTTAATAAGTTGATGATGGTAGGCGCACCAACCATCAGGATCCCTGATATTACCTTTTTCAGTGACATGGTCTGCTGGGATGTATCGTGGCTCTGGTAAGCAGTGGCAAATTCGAATATCCCCCATGCCAGTACGATCACACCGGCTGCAGTTACGATATTTAATACGATCTCATTTAAGGCATTGATCTTGCTGGTTACTACCTCTGCCGCGCCTGCCTGAACCGGCATCATAAGCAAAAGCAGCATACCAAGCATCCATGCCCTGTTCCTTTTTTGTTTTTTCATCATTACCATTCCCTTCTAAGAAGCACTCTGCTGGTGAATTACTGTTTTTCATTCCTGCAAAGTATCCGCTCCTAAAACAAAGCAGGCATACCACACCGGTACACCTGCCCTGTAAAAATGTTTCCACTCTCTTATTTGTTCTTTTTATTTTTCTTTTCCGCGATCAAGGCCGTTAATGCAGCCATACCACCAATGATAAGCAGGATCGCAACCGCAAAACGGTTATAGTCTCCTGTCTGGACCGGTGCGGAAGTAACGGTTGTCCCACCTCCGCCATAAGGTGTGGAACCAGTACCTACGGTAGTCGTTTTCGTATCTTCTTTTCCCGTCAGATCCACGGTATCTTCTTTTGGTGCATCATACATAGTCACATGCTGCACTTCCATAGAATCTGTCACTTCAAAGGTGATCGTTTCTGCAACTTCATACCCCTGCGGAGCTGTCACTTCGGTCAGCGTGTATGATCCGGCTGCCAGATTCATCAGATGCGGCGTATCTGTGGAAATCCATTCTTCCACAGTAGCTCCATCCTTATCTTTTACGATCAGCTGCGCTCCCGGAAGTTCTTCATCATCCGTGATGTCTTTCTTGGAAATAGATACTTCAATCGGCTTATCATACATGACAACTGGCTGTACTTCCATGCCATCTGTTACTTCAAAGACAATGCTCTCTGCTTTTGCATACTTCTCCGGCGCTGCCACCTCGGTCAGGGTATAGGTCCCGGCTGCCAGATTTACCATGTGCGGTGTATCGGTGGAAGTCCATTCCTCTATCACGGTTCCTTCTGCATCCGTAATCGTAAGCTGCGCTCCCGGAAGTTCCCCATCATCCGTGATATCCTTCTTGGAAATGGAAACCTCAATCAGTTTGTCATACATCACTACCTGCTGTACTTCCATGGTATCTTTGACCTCAAAAACAATACTCTCTGCCTTTGCATACTTTTCTGGTGCTGCCACCTCCGTCAGGGTATAAGTTCCGACAGCCAGATTTACCATGTGCGGCGTATCTGTTGAAATCCATTCTTCTACCACAGCCCCTTCCTGATCCGTGATCGTAAGCTGCGCTCCCGGAAGTTCTTCTCCACCTGTGATATCTTTCTTAGAAACAGATACCTGAATCGGTGCATCATACATGGTCACATGCTGCACTGACATATCATCTTTTACGGTAAATTCAACAGATTCTGCTGTCGCATATTTTTCCGGAGCTGCAATCTCCGTCAGCGTATAGGTTCCCACTGCAAGATTGACCAGATGCGGTTCTTCTTCAGAAATCCATTCCTCCACCACAGTTCCTTCCTGATCGGTGATCGCAAGGTATGCACCCGGAAGTTCTTCCTCTCCCGTGATGTCTTTCTTTGAAATCTCAATCTTGATCAGGTCATCGTACATGATTACCTGCTGTACCTGCAGACTGTCGGTAAGCGTAAAGGTAATACTTTCTGCAATGGCATATCCTTCCGGAGCCTGTTCCTCAATCAATATGTAGTTTCCTGCCGGAAGCCCAACGATCCGATGCGGTTCTTCTGTGGATACCCATGTCTCCACCACATTTCCCTCACTGTCTTTGATGGTAAGAGTCGCCCCCGGAAGCTCCTTGCCTCCTGTAATATCCATCTTACTTACTTCCAACTGATTTGGCTGATTGGCGATCTTTAAGCGGTAGGTTGATTTTCCATCGATCAGACCATCTGCATCCACTGTAAATTCATAAACTGCCGTATCAAGGTTATAGCCTGGAAGTGTACCAGTCTCATATACGAAGTAGGTACAGCCATGGTTCAACTCGTTCAAAAGGATATAGCCATTTTCATCTGTAATATATTCCGCCCCAAGTCCGGAAACATCTGTGATCTTAAGTTCTTCCCTCAGCTGCGCTTCCAGTGCATCACGGTCTTTCTGCAGTCCGTCATCAAATGCTTCCAGCTCTTTTGCCTGAACAGCCAAAAACTGCTCACGTTCTTCCTCTAAGTGCTGCTCTGCATCAAAATAAGCCAGTGCCTCGCTCTGCTGTGCAAGGAATGCTTCCCTCTCCGGGTTCTGGCTGATCCGCAGCTCTTCTACTGCTTCCGCTACCTGTCTTGCCTTTTCTGCTTCCACATCACTACTGGAATAAATACGGAACCGGATTCCTTCCAGTACCGTTTCTTCCTCAGATGCATCCACTTTTAAAAGCTCCAGTTTCGTCTTTTCATTTTTCACCTGTACTTCCACAGTCACATCAGTTACTTTCGCATTTGCTTTCAGTGTTACCGGGTACTCCTTCTGGCTGATCGCATAATGCTCTCCGGCTATACTTTCCTTTACCAGATAGCTGCCCAGATACAGGTTGTCCGTTTCCGCACAGCCATCTGACCCGGTTTCTACAGTCGTAACCAGAGTCCCTTTTTTCAGCTCTACCATCTTTCCATCTCTTTCGATGGTCCGCACTGCACCGCTTCCGTCCGTGATATCCTCTGCCGCATAAATCTCAAATGCAAATCCTTCCCCAAGCATCTGCTCCGTATCCTGATCCAGCTTTTTGATACGGATATTTCCCATCTGTGGCTCATCTTCAAATTCGATCACCATAGGATCCAGATAATCATGATTTTCTGTAACAGAAAACTTAAGTGTTTCCCCGATCAGGTATCCTTCCGGTGCTTCCAGTTCTTTGATCTGGTACTTTCCTGCTTTTAATGCATTGGTGAAATAGATCATGCCATTTACATCCAGCGTAAAGGTATCCGTAAGTTCTGCATAGTTCAGCGGATTTGGCATAGTCACAGCAGTTCCTTCGCTGTCAAGGATCTGGAACTTTCCTCCGGAAATGGAAACTTCATTGCCTGTATGGGCATCCTTTTTCACCAACTTGATCTGCGCGGCTGGCTGGTTGTTGCTGACTACATATTTCAGGTCCGTCTCCGCTTCGGATACCATAATTTCTACATCCGTGATTCCTTCATACCCCTCTGGAGTAGTTTCCGGATCCTCCGTAATATACCAGGTACCATACACAAGCGCATCCGCATCTGTGGCAGCATAGCCATATCTATCCGTTACGATCTTTACGGTCGGGACCGTCTGATCTTCATGCTTCAGCACAAAACAAATACCTGAAAGAATGCCACTCTCTACACGGTCCTGCAGGATGGATTCCTCATAGCTGTCATCTAAAAACTTCATAATGGAAAGGCTACCCCGGATCACCTGTTCCATAGAAGTAATCCGGTATACGGTTTTATCATCCTCACCAACCGTTACTGTGTACAGGTTGGTATCCAGCTGATAGCCGACCGGTGCTTTGGTTTCTTTTACAAAATAAGTCCCCACCGGAAGGTCTGAACTTTTCGCATATCCGTTTTTATCTGTCACAAGCACTTCCAGCTGCTCGCTGCAGTTCTGATCCACATAAATGGTGTATTCTGCGCCTTCAAAACTTACGGCACTGTTCTGCGGCTGGGCCAGTCCGGTCTCGCCATCCATCTTCTGCACTTCAATGGGTTTGCGAAGCACCTGCTCTGGGGAACCTACTGCATAAACAGAAATAGCATCTGTATGGTTCATATCCACCGTATAAACAGTTTCATCCAGAAGATATCCACTGGGAGCCTTGGTTTCTTTCACATAATAGGTATTTACCAGTAACGGGGAACTCTTTGCATATCCATTTGCATCTGTTTTCAGGACTTCGATTCTTTCTGTACAGGCTGCATCTGCATAGATGGTATACTCTGCTCCTGCAAAAGATACCAGATCATTGTAAGGTTTCGTAAGTCCGGTTTCTTTATCCTTCTTCTGCAGTTCAATATATTCCGGAATAATGGATTCCTTAGAGCTTACCGCGTAGACTTCCACTTCATCTGTAAGACTCATTTCCACCGTATAAACAGCCCCGTCCATGGAGTAACCCACCGGTGCTTTGGTTTCTTTTACATAGTAGGTCGCGATCGGGATCTCAGAACTTTTCGCGTATCCATCCGCATTGGTTGTCATTACCTCAACAGCTGTGGTACAAGCTGCATCCGCATAGATGGTATACTCTGCTCCTGCAAAAGAAGCGCCTTTTCCTCTTGCCACGGCCTGTCCGGTCACACTGTCATACTTTTGCAGCTCGATGGATTTATTCTTTGGAATTTCCGGCCATTCTACAGATAAAGACAATGTTTTGTCACCCGAAAAATAACTGAACCCAATATCCTGTTTACCGCTCAGTTTTAATTTCATTGCAGTAAAATCCGTTGCATATTTACAGGTCAGCGTATAACTTGCACTCCCCTCTACGGATGCATCTGCTTCCAGATGGAATTTATCACCGCCACTGATCGTCACAGTTCCTGTCGCACTTTCTCCGGCGGTTTCATTTACCAGTACAACTCCATCCGGCAGCTTGATCTTTGCGGTATTTTCGTCAATCGCTTTATAAGTAGTAGTCTGAGAAACACTGATACCATCCGCATACGTCGCTGTAAGGGATGACAGGGTCAGTTCTGTTGTCGGGACCGGAAGTTTATTCAGATAACTGACTACACTTTTTACAAGACTTACGCCGCTGCTGTTTAATACTCCGGATTCACTGCTGTTATAATTCCAGTTGCTTCCATTCATATATAAATAACTGAGCACGTAATGGGTCATCGTATAGTAATGAGAGACAGAGCTGCATCCCGCTTCCGTCATGACTGTTTTTAAATTTACACTTCCGCTGCCGTCCGCATACTCAATGCTCTTGTTCCAGGCAGGTCCTCCGTATAAGTAATACATCGCCTTCATCATTTTTTTATCCTTGCTCGTACTATCATCAAGGATTTCGATATCATCCTTATCGTAGGTCTGCCCGCTTCCGGGACTTGTCTCCTTTGGCTGGATACAATAAGCCATCCGCGTTACCGTTGAGCCATCGTCTTCATAAAATACAACGGTTTTATAAGTGGTGGATGCATCACCTGCTTTTAAAGCAGACGGTGCTGTATAGATTCCCTTCACCACCAACTTGAATTTATCCGGCACCGGGTCTTCATCTGCTTCTTCCTCTTCAGCCTCGGCAAGAAGCATAACCGGTTCCACTTCTGCATCCATCAGAAACTCCGGTTCTGATACTTCTGTCTCACTTACCTGTTCTGATTCCGCCTCCTCGATCACTTCTATTTCACTTACCGACTCTGATTCCATCTCTTCCGATTCTTCTGTTACAACTTCCGTCATTCCTTCTGACTCGATCAGTTCTTCGCTTTCCGTTGTAGGCTCAGAAAGATCTGTTTCACGTTCCACGGGAATATCCTGCGCTTCAGTCTCCACAACTTCTTCTGCATTTTTTTCAGATACCACAACCGGGCGCAGCACAAACCAGAATTTTCCGCTTTCTTTATCTGTTACGCGATAGATGCTGCTGTACGTTCCTGCCGCATCATAAATGATATCATCCGAAATATATTCAATCGTACAGACATCTGTATCATAGAGAATGTTCCGGAAATCAGAATACTGGTCAAACTCCCAGGTATCAAAAGGAATGGTTATGGATTCCACCTGCACGATGCTTCCCTGCAGCGGCAGTCCGTCTGCATCCGTCTCCTCCTGATAAGAAACCTCTTCTTCAGATTCTGTCACTTCTGCATCCGGAACTTCCGTTCCATCCGCTTCTGTTTCCATCACTGTTTCTTCCTCAACTGCCGTATCACCTCCAGCGATTTCCGGTTCCTGCTCTGATTCTTCTGGTAATACTTCTATTTCAGATTTCCCCGCATCCCCAGTCTCTTCTTCCGCTGCTGGCTCGTCTGCCTGTTCTGTTTCCGGATAAGCCAGTTCCGTCTGAACGATCTCTGTTGCTGCCTCCGTCTGCATCATCTCTGTAGCTGGTGTTACAAATGCTGCTTCCAGCCAGATATCCTTTGCAGGCATAAAAAACTCCAATGCATTCTCATCTTTCCATTCAAATAGAATGTCATGCTTCTCCTGATCGGACAGACGCACTTCCCCAAGCTCCAGCGTTCCACTTGGCAAAAGAGAAATCTCTACCTTTTCATCTGCTTCATAGGTCAGGACAATTTCTTTTTTCTCTTCCACCGGCTCTCTCAAATGTTCTTTATCAAAGTCATAGCTGCATTCCTCATAATAAGGAAGTGTAATAGAATAAACCGGTGCTTCTGTTTCCAGCAGCTCCGTTTCATTGACCACCGCATTTTCCTCTGCCAGTTCTTCTGCCGATGCCGTTATTACATTTCCTGCCCCCGACATTGCCATCACCACAGACAGCAACAGGGACACCCCTCTTTTCAATTTTGATCGCATGTTATCCTCCTTTTACACTGCTATGCCTTTTCAGATCTGCAAGTACTTCCCCCTTTCCTTCTGAAAAAGGCATGAAAAAAAGACTGCACCGGGCAGCCTTCTTTTTCGTTCTCTATTTTTCACAGGTTAAGCATAACACAAAATTCATTTTCAAAGGTTTTCACAAAGTTTCACTTTTCTACTGATATCTTTCCGGACAATAAAAAACCAACAGTTCTGCATCCACCTTTTCTGTATCCGGCTGCCGTTCCCGGTAGTCGCAGGATATGTAATAATCCCCAAATAAAAAGGCAGCCACAGATTTTTCCAGAAGACGGACCTCAAATGTAGCAAAATCAATCACACCGATACTATAAGGCGCATCCCCCCAACTTTTCTCCAGAATACCTGTCAGGCAGTCCGCGCATATATTTTTTTCTGCTATCTTTTTATCCATAGCCTGTTTTTGAAAAGAAAGTGATACATTGGCATAACCACGATCCGTATTCAGCGTAACGGACGTAACAAAACCACCCTCAAAAGAATTCGTTGCTGCGGTCATGCTCTTTGAAGCACTGCTGATAAGGGTTCCGGAATCCGTATACCGGTTAATTTCAACGGGTGAAAAATCCCCTGTATGCAGGTTGATGATGCCGATATTCTTCTGTCCTTTGTAATAAGAAAGCAATGCCCTTTCATTCTCTCCACATAAAAGGCAGATTTCTGCTTCCATCTCCCGATCATACAAAGACAGCGTTTCCACCGCTTTTGTAGAACTATACCAGATACACAAAATCCCCAGACATGCTGCTATCATCTTCACTTGTTTCAACATTTTCGCTTGTATTCCTCCTTTGTATCCTGTCAAACCTTTCATTTTCTCCATAATATATAGTACAACCAGATACGTCAATTAAAACGTCCGTTCAAACCAGACATAATTACATATAGTGTAGGGTACAATCTTACAAAAAGGTGGTGCACTATGTTTGAAGACTTATTTTATCAAAGACTGGCAAAGTTAAGAATGGAAAAGGGCGTATCCGCACGGGATATGAGTCTGTCTATCGGACAGAGTGCCGGTTACATCAACGCACTTGAAAACAGAAATGGATTTCCATCCATGCAGGTATTTTTCTATATCTGCGAATACCTTGGTGTTACGCCATCTGAATTTTTTGATGAAGGCAATGAGCATCCAACAGAGTTTCAGGAACTCATTGAAGATTTGTCTGCTTTAGATCCGGAATGCCTGAAAAATGTAAAAGCCATTATCAAAAGCCTGAAGAAATAGGCTGTGCCTGCCAACATGGCTGTCACTCTGAAAAAAGGAGGACTTGATTTCCCAAGCCCCCCGATGTATAATCAAATCAGAAAGGTTGTCAGATGCAAAATCTGATGCCCTCAGTAGAAAATTTATCTCATTTAAGAAATAGCATCTACTTTGGACGGTGGGATGCTATTTCTTATTATGTTGATCTATGTAGGTCAGCGCCGCGAAGACAACTAATAAAAGCGTTAATACTTCCATTGTATCCATGGGCATCACCCTCTCCTTCATAAAATTTGAGGGCAGATCGAAATATACATCCTGCTTCCTGATTCAATTATAAACGTTACTATACCATGTCTAATTAAGGCGGGCAAGAGAGAATTCTTACTTTACCTTAACAGCCTTTATCTGTGACCATTTGCTATAATATATCTTTCCTTTTACTTTCTTGTAGGAACGGATTCTTACATAATAGGTCCGTTTTGATTTCAGTTTTTTTACAGTATAAGATGTCTTTTTCTTAGAGACAGCAATCGTCTTCTTTCCTTTTGACATCTTCTTATTGGTCGCAATCTGAATCTGGTATCCGGACACTGTCTTATCCTTTTTCCAATATACCGTAATCTGCTTTTTCTTTGACCGCTTAATCTTCTGGATTTTTGGCTGCTTTACCGTTACTTTCTTTGCAGTTCCTGACGAAACTTCTTTTCCTGACATACTTTTCTCAATAGCAGCTTCTGCTTTTGTTTCGTTCCCTATATCCGCACTCAAATCTGCAGAAGAACCTGCCATACTTGATACCGCTGCTGAAGAACCTGTAGATGTCTGTACGGTAGTTTTAACACTCTCCGCTTCGCTCTGCACCGTCTCCTTTTCAATGTAAAAAGTAACCCGGTGCTCTCCGGAGCAACGGTTTATTCCCTGTATCACCACAACTGCCTGTCCCGGGTTTACGTTATTTTCATAGCTTACACGATAATCCGTTCCTTCCTGCAGTTGCTCTCTTTTTACACTTACAGACACTGCCGGAGTTTTCGCTGTACCATCATAAAGATAATTTTTCTGGGATAATGTTATGGTCGGGGCAATGTAATTAAAATTAGCCAGGAATGTACTTTCCGTTTCTGTGTTCTGTACTTCAATTTCCATTTCCTCTATTTTTGCTGAATCAGATGTTTTTTGAATAGAAAATGAAAGATATCTCGTTCCACTATAATTCCCCATTCCCTGAACTTTTATCAGAGCTGTCCCGCTGTCCACGTTATCTGTATAACTTAAGGTAAAATCTTTTCCTTCCTGTAAGGTGCTTCCATACTTGTCTGTAACAGTAACTGACGGCTCTATGGATGTTCCAGAATAAGCCTGATTCTGCTCATAAATAAATCCTGCATTTCCCTGAACGCTAATATCCAAAGGCTTGACTGGAATTGTCAGATCACTCGCTATGGAAGTATCTGTTCTCCAAACCACCTCGATCACTGCCGATCCCGCTTTATTTCCCCGCAACACACCATTTGACATAACGGTAATCATATCCGGATCGCTGCTTGAAATCTGAAACTGTGCCAGATCTATTTCTGTCGGAACTCCCTGATTCTCAATCGTAGAAACAAGCATCAGTTTATCCTGATTTCCATATTCCAGACTGTTTCCTGTACTCAATGAAAACCGGCACAGACTCAACCGGAGCTGGACCTGTCGTATTCTGCTATTAGTGCCAGTTAACTTTATCTCTTCTGGTTCGGAATAAGAAAATTCCGCTACTGCAACATGATTAACAATCCCGATTCCAACTGCTCTGCAGGCAGGATCAATAACCGGTGTTTTGTGTCCATCTGTGGATGCCATCCAGCCCTCATACACACTTTTGGCTGATACTGCATAGCTGTTGATGTTTTCATACACCGCTTCCACACCCATTGTGCTGGTGGACCGTGTTCCGTTTGGCCGCCAGTGGGAATTCAGCACATTTACTTCTGTCGCTCTTATCAGTGCGGCCTCCATAAGTTGCCGGTCCATCACAAGTGGCTGCAGCCCCAGACTTTCCCGTTCCTGATTTATATAACTCAGCAGTTCATATGCCATATCATATTTTTCCACTGCCTGAATAGAAATTTCAAACTCATCCCCATAGAAAGATGCGTTCGCCAGACAAGTACTGTACCATAATCCAACAAGCAACACAACAAATCCAAGTATCCCATATACACAATTATTCTTCCGTTTGCTCATACTGCTGTTTCCTCCTTATCCCATTTAAAACCACTTCTCTAAAATTTCTTTCTGCTTACCATGACTGATAGACCAGAACCCCCTGCAGAATCTGACGCACACCGCCACCTGATGTGCAGGTAGACAATGTCACCACCTTATCACCATAGGCAAGATCAAGTTCCGAAGCCACGCTGGAACTGTCTTTCATTTTTTGCAGCCAGCTGACATAGGACTTTATATCTGAAAAGCGTACTGTAAACGTGCTCCCATTTACCTCTGCCTTATGGCTGCTGAAAATACGATACAGATGATCTCCCTGTTCCGTATAAATCCAAAAGTAAGGGCAGGCAGTCCACGTTTCGGCGTTATCGTATTCTTTTAACTTTGCAAACATGCTTCCATCCCGCATGTTATGCCCGTAGATAATCGTATTAAAATTCTGCAGGTTCGGATCATTATACGCATCCACAAACAAACAGCCGGAAAAAAGCTCTTCCTTTGTAATCGAACGATGCAGGTAATAACTGTTGTCATCCCCCTGTACCACCGGATAAGAAATATCAATGGCAGGAAGCTGAATCCACGCAACTATATCCGGATTCACCGCTTTTAGGCCTGTCCAATCCACTTCCATACGTTCCGGCGCATCCTCTGGCGGCAACTCTTTCTGCATCTCACCATCATTTGCAGATTCTTGTACTTCCTTTTCTTTACTGCCTTGTCTCATGGCTTCTTCCATGTTTTCTCCGGTCACCGGAAGGGTAAACTGGTCGGTTATATCTTCATAAAGTTTCTGTCCATCCCGATATTCCTGAAATACAGTGATCGCATACCAGCATCCGGCAGAGATCATAACTACCGATATCACGGTAATCAATTTCCGCAATTCGTTCCCTCCCCTTCCTTCTTCTGTGAGAATCGAAAATTATACAAAAAAAGTAAATTCCTCATTGCCGTCTTCCTCCTTCTGGAAATGGTTGCCTTGCTGATATAATTTCTCTTTGCAAACAGTTCCCAGCTGCAGCCATCTATGACCAGTTCTTTAATCAGATCAGCCTGCGTCAGAGGCAGCCCTCGTATGCACCGTTTTACAAAATACATTTTTTCTTCCTCTTCTGTAATCTGTAAAAGTTCCTGCGATAAATCTTCCAGCTGGCGGTCGATATCACGGTACGATTTCTGCAGGATATCAAATACCTTGTCTTTCATCCTTATACCGGATGGACTGTATTCCCGAACCGTTGAAGGAAAAGAATTTCTCTCAATGCTTTCTTCCAGAGATTCCACTGCCTGATATGCCTGCTTTTTTCGTTTGTCTATTTTCTCTTCCAGAGTATTCATCTCCTGAAGATACTGTTTCATCTCAGTTTCATCCATCGGTCCAAAAATCATACGCGCTCACCATTTCTCTGTTTTAAATTCCCGGCTCATGAGGAAGCTGATTTTTTCTTTCCAGCTCTCTCAAAATTTCTTTCACCATTTGCTCCTTATCATGTTCAGACAACAGTAAAGACTTCTGCTCTTCCGCATGCTTTGCATATTCTGTCACTGCCGGTACGACATAATCTGCAAGCGCTTTATACCTGCAGCGATTTCTTCCCACTAAAATTTCATAGGCCAGCCTGTGCTGCTCGTCCTCCAGATGAAACCGGATCATCATTTTCTTCACCATTTCCAACTAGCTCCATTCCACTTCCCGACAATTTGTCGCGAAGTTCTTTTCCCTGACACAACTTGCACTTCCCGACAATTTGTCGCGAAGTTCTTCTTCCCTGACACTTCATGAACCATGAAAATCATGCCCTACTTCTGCCTGATAATAATGCTCCATTGTCATTGTCGCATTATACAACGCGGTTAAAATATACGCCTTTATATTTCCTATTTTTGAGTTGCTGCCACGCAAACACTCCAGAACATACGTTATGTGCATCATAGTAAGCTTCATAAATCTGCTCTTTATCACTGCCGCCAGTTTCTCTGAACCAGCGATACGAACCGGCATTTCATCAGGCAGCATCATCACTTCAACAATCAGCTCTACAAGCTCATCCAACTGTTCCTGGCTGTATACTGCATCATGCACCAATGCATCATAAGAAATATTTTTCCTGACAATTCCCCGGTAGGCATCCATCATATCCATCGGATCCTCTTTCATTCCCTGCTCCGAAAAAGATAGATAAGATGAGATAGTATCATTCTTCTCAGTATCATTAATATCAGTATTATTAGAGTTTGATTTTCGAAATTCTTGATTTTTGATTTTCATACTTCCAGAATTTTGATTTTCAAAACTCCTGATTTTTGATTCCCGAAATTCCTGATTTTCGATTTTCAAAACTCCTGATTTTTGATTTTCAAAATTCTTGATTTTTGATTCCCGAAATTCTTGATCTTTGATTTTCAAAACTCTTGATTTTTGATTTTCAAAATTCTGCAAAACACCGCATAATTCCTTATGTTCTGCTGCATCTTCGGCGTTTTGTCCTGCTAAAACTCCCTCTGTCTCCAGTCTGCCTTTTAGTTCCGCAGACTCTCTAATCATAAAATTTTTCACATAGATGACATTCGGTTTGCCAAGTCCAAGCCTCTTTTTTTCGATCAGGCCAATACCATTTTCCATATCCAGCTCTTTTATCAATTTGGTCGCTTTTTGAGACTTACAGTTAAGCAACTCCATGATTTCTTCAACTGTAAATACTATATAAACCCTGTCTTCTTCATCAAACCAGCGATTCTTTATGCTAAGTCCCATACGGTCCAGCATCAGACCGTACAGAACTTTCGCTTCACAGGAAAGATTTTTGAAACATTCCGCAGTAAACAGTACCTTCGGAACACGGTAGAAGCTGAACTGCTCCGCTTCTCCGCCCCGAAAATAGTCAAACTGTAATTCCTGCATACGTCACCCCTCCTGCTTCTCATTTACTCGGTATTTCGTTCTTACTCCATTCTTCTAAAAGCCTGCAGATTACCTCTTCCATCTGCTCTTTGCTATACTCTGCCGGAAAATACCTATTGACTCTTTCCTCTGAAAAAGAAAGTTTCCGGCTTTCTTTTTTCTCTTTACAAAGAGCCAATTCCACTGCCAGTCTGGTCAGTTTCTTTTCTGCACTGTATTTTTTTAGTTCTTCCGCGGCTTTACCGGATATGCTTACCCGCTTTTCCGTTATGCACTGAACTACCCATTCCTGTTCTTCTTTCGTCAGGTAAGATAAAGAGACTGCCGAAATAAAGTTCAGTTTCTTTTGATCTACCCTCTCCAGAAGTTCCGGCAACAGTTCGGTCAAACGGATATACCGCTGAACCTTCCTGCCGCTGTCACCAGCTTTTTTTCCAACCAGCTCTGCTGTATCTTCCCCTTTGCTGTCTTTCATCCCCTGATGCCGCAATGCTTCCATTTTCATTTTGTAAGCAAATGCTTTCTCACTCGGAAGAATATTTTCACGCTGAATATTGGCATTCACCATGATTATCACTGCTTCATCATCACTGTATTCCTGAATTAGAACTGGAAGTGTTGAAAGCCCTGCCAATTCACTGCCGCGCTTCCTTCTGTGTCCTGATATGATTTCATATCCACCTTCCGGTCTTGGACGGACAATTCCAGGATTCAATACACCATGCTGCCGGATGCTCTCTACCAAGTCATCCATTTCTTCATCATCATTCACCTGAAATGGATGATTTTTAAACGAATGCAGCTCGTCCAGTGGCACTTCAACTACTTTTCCCTGAGCAGAACTTTCACTTTCATTGATTCCCAGCAGTTCATCATAAGAAGTCAGCTGAATCTCTTTTGTAGGCTTACGCATGATTCAGCACCTCCTCCACTAATTCCGCATAGCTCTTTGCCCCTTTACCATTTCCATCATAGGCAAAAATACTATTTCCCTGCTGTGGGGCTACAGCTAATGCTTCAGATCGTGGGATACTGCATGGAAAAATCCTGAAATCTTTTCCATATGTAGATGCAATCGCACTTTTTACCCGCTTGGAATTGTTGTAACGGCTGGCATCCATGGTAAATAAGATTCCCTCTATCTCCAAAGCAGGATTAAATCTTTGTCGCGTTCCTTTTACCACTCTTAACAGTTCTGTCAGACCGTCTGCAGAGTAAAACTGTGGCTGGACCGGTATCAGTACACTGTCCGCCGCACACAACGCATTAATCGTCAACATACCAAGGGACGGCATGCAGTCAATAATGATATAATCATAATCCGCTTTTAAAAGTTCCAGATATTCTTTCAGGACTGTTTCCCTATCTTCCACAGAAAACAAAGATACATCCATACTGACCAACAGCTTATTAGATGGAACTATATCCATTCCCTCTGAATGGTTCAATATCGCTTCGTGAGGATCAAATTCCATTCCCATGATAATATTTTCCATCATATTTTTCAGAGACACCTTCAACGCCTTGGGATATCCCAATCCTAAAGTCAGATGTCCCTGCGGATCAGCGTCCACCAGAAGAACCTTCTTCCCCTGTCTGACTAATCCGGCTCCTAAATTGATACTTGTAGTCGTTTTTCCAATTCCACCTTTTTGTCCTGCAACTGCGATAACTTTACACATAACCTTCACCTTTATCCTTATTTGTCGTTCTTTTCTACTTCACCGTACACCCGAAAATAATTCGTGGTTCCTTTATTTGCATATGGTTCTGAAAACTGCAAAATTTCGATTTCATCATTTTGCATTATTACTTTTTTGAACCAGTTAATATCTTTCTTTGTCCCCTGAAGCCTGATTTTCAGCATATCGTTCCTCCTTCCATTAATCCATGCAGTATCCCGGATAACGGATTTTGATTGCTTCCCAAAAGTACGGCGCATATTCGCAACAAAACAACTCACTGACTGTATATTCCTGACACTCCTTCACTTTTTCTTCTGTATTCCGTTTACTACGCACACTTGGCATTCCATCGCAATATAAACTAAATGCCAAACGAACCACTCTTAAGCTGCCGCTGGTCTGCCATCCTTCCTGCAGACACTTCACTTTTACGCATCCTGTGACAAAATCATAAATCCTATCTATATGTTCTCTTGTATCTCTGTTAATCCCAAGGCAATAAATCAATGCCTTATGGTAGACATCCTGATATCTGCACTTTAAAAGATACTCAATATAAAATGCCTCGTGTTCCCGACTGATAAAGGTTATTGTATTAGTTGCATTCTTGTTTTCCGCTCCTGTCGCTGTACTATTCATGTGCAAACCCTCCCGATTCTGTATTGTATTTACTGCAAATCATGTGCACTTTGCTGCCGGTCCAAAAATATCTGACCGACAGCATAAATTCCTTTGAATACCGGTATATTTTGTGTTATACTTAGCGTAACGTTACTAAATCAGATGTAGAAAATCTGATGAAATGAAAAATAGGACTAAGCAGAATCCCCTGAAATTATCAGGTTGTTTCTACCTTAGTCCTATTATAGTTGGTGAATACAAAAACGGATCGTTCCCCATGACGATTCCCCACTGCATCAGCAGCGCTGCCGCGCCGGTGACGAAGGGCGTGGCAAAAGAAGTTCCGGTGACGGAGGCGTAACTGCCGCCTGGAATCGGAGCGGTAATATTTACACCGGGAGCGGCAAGATCCGGTTTTCGGTAAACCAGGTTCACGCTTCCCCTTCCGGAAAAATCGGCATAGGCATTCAGGCGGGAATCGTAGGCGCCCACGGTGATGACCCGGGAAGCGGTGGAGGGAATGGTCAGGGTTCCCTCTGCCTGAGGCAAAAAAAAGCCCGTATTGGGATTTAGTACAGCGCCACCAGGCAGCCATAGATAGTATTCGCCCTCCCGGACTCTGCGGCCTTGCAGAAGGATCTTCCATACGCCGCTGTCCACATAGCTTCCCCGTGGAATAAAGTCAAAATAGATTTCCTGGGTAATCTGAAAAGGGCCGGGTTTTCCGTAATAAATTAATATTTCGGTATCCCCTGCCCTGTATCTCTGGGGGCCAAGCTCCTCATAAAGAGGGCCGATGCGTGTCCCTGACGGATGCTCCAGATAGATTTCTATTTCATCTGAATAAGCTTTCCATAACTGAACATTCAGCACCGGCTCATAAGGGCTTACCCCAAGCTCTATTTCCTGCATTTCACGGCCCACTACCTGACCCGCTGTATGCAGATTGTCATTTCCGTTATTTCCTGTTCCCGCGCATATTACAACGCGGCCCATATTTGCCACAGTATCAATGTATGTCTCCAACAGGGAATCTCCTCTGTGGGAACCATAGTTATTCCCAAAGCTCAGATTGATCGCCATGGGGCGTCCAAGCTCCAGAGACTGCCGCACCAGATAATCAATTCCCTGCATCAGTTCTGTTGTTCTGGGAAAAGAATTTTCCTTTGGAACTCCAAGCTTTACCACGATAATATCGCTTTCGTATGCAACACCGCTGTTTACACCCTCAGACGCCCGTCCATTTCCTGCTGCAATGCCAAGGACAGAGGTTCCGTGACCGCTGAGATCCCGTTCCGGAACGATCCTATATCCTTCCGACGGCGGCAAAACCAGGGCCGCATCTATCATTTCCCGGGTGTATTCCACTCCGGTGGAATATCCTTCCGGCGGTCTGCGCACCCAATCGGATGCGGAATCTCTCGCTGTTTCCCCTTCACCGTCCTGGTTTCCCGTTGCTCCATCCGGACTTTCCGGCATAGCCCCCTGGTCCCACAGCTTCAGGATCCGAGTACTCCCATCCTCTTTACAAAAATCAGGATGCCGGTAATCCACACCTGAATCCACCACGCCCACAAGAATCCCATTTCCCGTAAGCCCCGCTGTCCCGATTCCCGGAATCGTCCCGCTGCCCTGCACAGAACGGATACAGCTTGCCCTTTTTGCCTGAAAAGTACTGAAATAAAGGCGCTTCGGCTTTTCCATAAATTCCACCTGCGGCCTGGAGGCATACGCTTCCAACCGCTCCTCCGGCAGCGTCACAATGGCGTATCCTCCAAGGAGCGGCACTGCCGTGATCCTTTCTCCCAAAAGAGAGGTTTCCGACCCGCTGTACTTCACGATCACATCCCAAAGATTCAGCTCTTCATCATAGCCTACATTTAAGTTCCAGGACTTTTCCCGTTCCCGCCGTGTGGAATCTATTGCAAGATTTAACAGATTATCCAGCTTCTGATCTGCCATAAAATAAGACCTCAAAATTGTCTGTTCTTTTTATTCTATTAGCAGAATTGCCATCCCAGAACATAACTTATTATTGAAACGCACATGCCTCATTACTCGCGGGAATAAACTCCAATCGCTGTCAGCTTATCATTACAATACTGTTTCCTGAACTTCTTTCATCGTAGGAATGGAATCTGTAGCACCCATCCTTGTAATGGCAATTGCTGCTGCCTTGGAACAAAGCGCAAGGCTTTCCTGTACAGGCAGTCCATTCTGCAGAGCAGCGATAAAATACCCCGTAAAAGTATCTCCTGCAGCCGTGGTATCCACTGGTTTTACCTTAAAAGGCTTCTGGTGGCAGGTTTGCTCGGAGTCGCGGTACATAGCTCCATCGCCTCCCAGGGTAAGTACGACCTTTGCATTTGGAAATTTTTCAAGCATCACATCAAGAATCTTTTCCGCTTCCGTTTCACCGGATATCTGGCCTCCTTCAATCTCATTTAAAAGGAAAACAGATATCTTTGACATATCGCACGCATCAAGATAAGAATCATAGGGGGAAGGATTGAGAACAATGCTCATTTCCTTTTTATAAGCCTCCTCTATGATGTAATCCAGATTACTGATCTCATTCTGAAGAAGAATGATATCTCCTTTTTCAAAATTTGAAAGCACTTCGTCAATATATTCTTTTGTGATCGCCCGGTTGCTTCCGCCATATAAAAGAATGCTGTTCTGTGCATTTTTGTCAAGCTGGATGATTGTATGTCCACTTTTTCCTGGAATCGTTTTAATATAGGTGGTATCTACCCCATTCTTTTTACAGGTCTCAAGAAAAAGCTCCCCGTCTTCTCCCACCATTCCGGCATGAAAAACGTGAACCCCTGCTTTTGCCAGGGCAATAGACTGGTTCAGTCCTTTGCCTCCCAAATGAAGCTCCATTCCCGATGAGCTCTGCGTTTCTCCTGGCAATAACATGTGATCCACTTTATAAACATAATCATAGTTTAAGGAACCAAAATTTAAAACCTTCATATAAACCTCCCAATAGACATTTCTTCAATTTACTTTTACTACACCACTTATAAACCTGAAAATTATTTTCCTATATTCGTATCAGCCGGAAAAATAATACTTTGTTGTTTTCTAACCTCATCCATCAATTTCATAGCAAGTAATGAAATTTTATGATACCTCGCAGTATCTGTTTGATTCTCAATTGCATCTGCAAATGCAATTGCTTCATAAACCATATTATTCTCACATACAGGGACTTCCAATATCTCTTCCTTCCCGTTTTTATACGAAATTTTTATATCTTCGGGCGATGAAATATCAGAAATTATCATTGTTCCAAGCTCGCCTTGAATCTCACTGTGTAATTGGCTGTCTGAAATTTTAGAATAAGAAAGTTCGGCAATCATATCGGAATAAGTTCCCAGGATCAGACCATTTCCATCAATTCCATTCGAAAGCTTCACACAGGCAGACTGTAATTGCTTAGGAAACCCAAATAGTCCTACAAGGGGATGAACACAATATACTCCCATATCCATCAAAGCTCCGGCAGAACACTTTGGCTCAAATATATTGGGTGATTTGCCTTCCAGAAAATCATCATATTTACTTGAATACCGTCCAAAGCATAATCTAACCTGGCGAATAGTTCCAAGCTTACTGATATTTGATTCTATCGCCGCATAGCCGGGATCAAAAATAGGTCTTATTGCTTCCAGCAATACAAGACTATGTTCGTTTGCATATTCTATCATCTGTTTTGCCTCCCAACTGTTGGAAGCCAACGATTTCTCACACAGAACATGCTTTCCTGCCCTTAAAAACAGCATAGTCTGTTCAAAATGAAGAAAGTTGGGACTGGCTATGTATACTGCGTCCAAATCCTTGTCCTCAGCCATTTCTTTCAAAGAATCATAAGATTTATCTGCCCCGAATCTCTGTGCAAAATCCTTCGCCTTTTCCATATTCCTGGAATAGGCTGCACCATAATGAATCCTTTTGCTTTCTTTGGCTGCTGATAAAAATTTTTGTGTTATATTGCTTGTTCCTACCGTTCCGATTCTGATCATTTTCCGCACCATCCTATGTTATTTCGTTAAGCAATTATTTTTGATTCAAAAATGCAAACGGCTCATCATCATGCAGAAAGTGCATCAGCATATATGCACACATGATCGCCACATTTTCTTCCCGAAGTATCCTTTTTACTTCCTCCCGGTCAGCTATCACAACCTCGATCTCCTCGCTGTCCTCCTGGGCTGCTGCGCTGATCTCGCCGCTGGCATAGCCGTAAACCGTAGCGCAGGATTCATCCGTCATTCCCACTGTGGTAAAGTATGGTTTCTGGTAAGCTTCCTCCACCTCGATGGGCTTTAAAGTCAGCCCGGTTTCCTCGTAAAGCTCCCGCACGGCCCCCTCGTGATAGTTTTCTCCCGGCTCTACCAGTCCTGCCGGAAATTCATAGATATAATCTCCCAGGGTATAGCGGTACTGGCGAATCAGCACCACTTTGTCGTGCTTCTCGCCGTAAACACTGTAAATGATCACGCCGTCCGGAATATTTTTGTGTGTGGAAAGCTTCATACTTTCAATGCTTTTCGCGCGGGAGGCTACAAAATAGTCCACCTGTGTATTATGGACACTGGTTGCCTTTACGTTATAGAGATTGACAAAACGGTTATCTGTAAGCTTTTCTACGCTGTTGATCTTTCCCATGATAAACCCCTCTTTCTTCCGTTTTCACATATATTCCCATTATAAAAATAATCATCCCGTCTGTAAAGAGGCAAGTAAAATCAATCCATGGCTTTCCCTTTACTTGCCCCCTGTTTGAGAGTATAATAAAAGAAAAAAACAGGAGGTATTTATCATGGCAGTATTAGATGGTTGTGAATCCCAGTACAGAACTCCGGTCCCGGAGGACCGCACCTGTCCAAAATGTGGAAAGGAAGTAGAGGTCTTTACAAACAGAGGCAGAATTGTAGAAGATGCAAAATGCTCCTGCGGATACGTTTTTGAGGCTGAAGACATCGACTCCATCGTAGTGGAGAAAAAAGAGGACTAAATAGCTGAAGCCGTAGCGCGAAGCTATTTAGCATTGCAGTTTGTAAAGCGAATTGCAGTAAATGGCGGTACAGTCACTATAAACTGTATCGCCATTTTTTATCACATATAATGATATTTATTTCGCTTTGCATAAAGGAAGATCAGGGAAATCATAAAGGCGCATACTTCTGCCACCGTGATAGCCCACCAAATTCCGTTAAGTCCGAAAACAACCGGAAGGATCAACACAGAAAGCATCTGGAACACAAGCGTCCGCAGAAAAGAGATTGCCGCCGAAACTCCGCCGTTGTTTAATGCAGTAAAAAATGAGGATGCAAAAATATTTGCACCGGACAGAATAAACGAAAAGGAAAATACTTTAAATGCGTGTCTTGTCATGTCGAAAAGTTCCCTGTCATATCCTACAAATATATTTGCCAGCGGTGCTGCAAGAGCCTGTGCCAGTATCATCATAACGATACCCGCCAGCCCCATCAGTTTCAGGCTTTTCCGAAGTATACTTTTCAATTCGCTGTGATTTCCCGCACCGTAATGGTACCCCACAATGGGAGATGTTCCGATGGTATAGCCTATAAAAACCGCCACAAAAATGAACTGGATGTACATCAGCACCCCGTAAGCTGCCACCCCATTTTCTCCTGCAAAACGGATCAACTGGAAATTGTAAAGCATACTCACCAGGGAACCGGATATATTTGACATCAGCTCAGATGCTCCGTTTATACAGGCTTTCAGCAGTATTTTCCCCTCCAGTCCTGTTTTTGTAAGCCGGAGAAGGCTGCTGTTAGGACGTAAAAAATAAATAAGCGGAAGAATGCCGCCGATACACTCACTAAGCCCTGTCGCCAGTGCCGCACCTGCAACGCCCCATCTAAACCCGGCAACAAATAAAGCATCCAGAGTCATATTGGTAACACCGGCTGCCACCGTAGCAGCAAGTCCCAGTTTAGGCTTTTCTGCTGTAGCCAGAAAGGTCTGGAATACATTTTGCAGCATAAATGCCGTATTAAATATAAAAAGAATCCTTCCATAGAGAACACAGTCTTCGATCATTGCTTCCGTTGCGCCCAAAAGATAGGATATGGGGCGTATAAAAATCATACCCAGAACCGAAAGCACAATTCCTCCGATCACGGTAGCTATGATCATCATGGTGAAATAACGGTTTGCTCTCTCTTTGTTTCCTTCTCCCAGGGTTTTGGCAACCAGCGCGCTGCCTCCGGTACCGATCATAAACCCGAATCCACCCAGTATCATAATAAAAGGCATCACCAGATTAATAGCCGCAAAGGGCGTTTTCCCCACAAAATTTGATACAAATAAACCGTCCACCACTCCGTAAATGGAGGTAAATATCATCATGATTATAGGCGGAAAACAAAAGTTTAGCAGTTTCTTATAAGTAAAGTGGTCTGATAACTGAATCGTCATTTTTCCTCCTGTTTTTCCAGCAGATCACCAATGCTGTCCTTCAATAATCCTGTGTATCTGCGGAATAGTTTCATAAATGTATCATGCTCTTCATCCGTCAATCCTGCTAAGGCTATGCGCTCCGCAGAGATCACATGGTCAACTGTCATTTCCGCAAGCTTTACGCCTTTTTCTGTCAGGTGTACCTCCTTGCTGCGGCGGTCACGCATCTCCGTCAGCACAATACAGCCCTCTCTTTCCAGCTTTTTCAGGGAAGAATTGACCGTTTGCTTCGGCTGGTACATCGCATAACAGATCTCGCTTTGTGTCAGTGTTTTGCCACTCTCCCGCAGGGCATACAGGATCCAAAACGCACAATCCGGCAGGCCGAATGCCTTCGCGACGCCGCGGTACAGCTCATCATTCTCTTTTATGATGCCGTTATATTCCGAAAGTCTTTTTTCAATATTTTTCTTTTCCATCCTGCGTCTCCCCTTTATCCGAAATCGGACTTTTTATAACAGTAGGTATTATATTCCGATTTCGGACTTTTGTCAAGACGCAAAAGAGTGTGCGCCAAGCGCACACTCAGTTTAGGTTCCTGTATTGTTTACTCTCCTGCCAGCAAAGCCCTGGGCGTGATCTTCCTGATTTTCAGGGACAGCAGGCACGCGATTCCAAAGGCGAACAGTACCAGTCCTATTCCCGCAGCCGTGATAAAGCCAACCGGAATTTTAAACGTACACTTTACAATGCCGATACCGTTCAAAAAAAGGCCAACCAGCGGATTGATCAAAAAGGCGTTTACCACGATCCCAACTGCCGTTGATAGTATAACGGCAGGCATAAAGCTGACCGCCGTTTGCAGGACAAGCTGTCTTGTGGTAAAGCCAAGGGCTTTCAGGATCCCGTAATCCCGTTTTTTGTTGTTGAGCATGATCCTTACCAGCAGATACAATACGAATGTAATAATGATTCCGCTTAATACGAGGATCGCAATTACAATAATGGTCATCAGCGATACATAGACAGTAGCCGTACCGTTCATAACCGATTCTATATTTATGGTTACATTTACGCTATTTCCAAGCTGCCTGCTGATCTCTTCATTAAATGCGTCCACGTCAGTCCCCTCTGCAAGATTAATATAGTAGCTCACATTCCGAAGGCTTCCCATTCGCTCATAACCGCTCCGTGTCAGCAGACAATCCTTTCCCAGATTGTTGGAAATCTGTGTAAACCCGGAGATGATATAGTCCTTCTCATTTCCTTCTGCCGCCATTGTAATTTCGTCACCGATTTTCAAGCCATATTCCTTTGCATATTTTGCGGCAATCGCCACTTCGTTATCAAATTTCGGGAACCGCCCTTCAAAAACAACCTTTTGATTGTTCACTTTCCCAAAATCCTCCGTAAGGGTCGCAGTCAGCGCAACACCGTCAACATGCAGGACTTCTATGCTGTTATAAAGATAAGCTTTTTCCACCCGTTCATCTTTGTCCATAACCTGCAAAAAATGGTCTTCGCTTTCCACATTTACATTAATGCACGAGTCCGCCGTTTCACCCACGATCAGATCAACAAACGGTCCCATGTCCACAATAACGTTCTCTGTCATCAATCCCGAAAATACTACAATAAGCGAAAGAACCAGCATCGTGACACAAACCGTAACATTCTGTTTTACTCCGGACAGAGTGGTTTTAAATGCAAGCGCAAGATTTAAGGACACCTTTGTTCTGTCAAGGGGAACATGATTGCGTTTGAAATTGTGTGTCTGAACCCCCTGACGGAGCGCAACGATAGGCGCTATTTTTTTAATTCTGCGGGCTGACAGCCATACCGTAAAAGCAATTGTTCCCTCTACGAGCACAAAAGTTATGAGAAAAGGCATGGGCAAAAATCTCATTCTGTACGGAATGCCTGTCTGTGAGATCATCATCCTGTTTATGCCTGGAAAAAGGCAGTAGGACAATGCGATCCCTGCCGTACTGGTCAGCAGCGCGACGCCTGTAAACTGTAATAAAAGTACGCAAATAAGCTGTTTGCTTGTATAACCTGCCGCCTTCAATGCACCAAGATTTTTCATATTCTCCTGAATATAATTTATAACATTGGAAGCGATCACGACCAACGCGATCAGCGTTACAAAAAATGCCATTGCACTGACGATTCCGGAGCAGATCATCTGTGAAATATAGCGCGAAGATGCCACAAGCGTATAGGAATTGCTTAAGATACGCACACCAGGATACTGTGAAGATACCTCATTGCTAAGGTCTGTCTCAAAATCCTCGCTTTCCTCTTCGTCATGGATCCTAACCGAAACCAACGTAGATTTGGGGGCATAACCCTTTTCTTCCAGTTCCTTAAACTTATCTTCCGTAAACATAAGCGTTGTCATGCTGCAATTATGGGAGCCTGTCATGACACTGTTCAGAAATCCGCATACCGTGTACTTTTCCACATGACTTCCAATGGTCAGTTCAATGGTCTGCCCCACTGTAAGATTGCTGTCAGCGCTATAAAGCATGGGAAGGTAAATACCGCTTGTAAAATCACTGTCCTCCACGATCTCAATCCTTCCTACGGAACGATTTAAGGCAGCTTGCTTTTCCTGAATAATAAATTCCGCGTTTACCTCGCCGCCGTTGTACGCAAAGGAACCAACCATAAATAAGGCATCCCCCATACAATATTCCTCTGTGCGCGCATCTTTCCCAAGAATCTCCGAGATAAAGCTCCGTAATCCGGCATCGCGGCTGCCTAAAGCCAATGTAACATGCTCCGCGTTAAGCCGGTCATGGTAACGTTCAAAATTCCGCTTATAATCCATAGACAGCATAAGCCACAAATTCATCATCATTGCCGCAAGCAGTATAAGAACGATAATCGCGGCAGTCTGTCCCTTCGCCTTCCGTATATTGGAGCGGGCAATTAAAAAATTTTTCTTCATGCTACCACCCCATCTGTGTAAGAAAACCCGAAAGCTTCTCATGTCTTGCCTGGTCGCCGTGCCTGTATTTGCCCAGATCGCATTCTCCCAGGATCGCGCCGTCCTTTAAGTACAAAATACGGTTTCCCCGCCGCGCAGAGCGCATGTCGTGGGTAACCATCACGACGCTTTGACCCTGCTCATTAAATTTTGTAAGCATATTCAGTACATCCAGACCTGTTTTCGAATTAAGCGCCCCCGTAGGCTCATCGGCAAAAAGGATTTCCGGAGAATTGATGAGGCCCCTGACAATGCCAACCCGCTGCGCCTCACCGCCTGAAATCTGGGTGGGGAATTTTTTCTCCGTTTCTTCGGATATGTCTACTGCCCTTAACAGCTCCCCAGCGCGCCGGACCAGCGCCTTTTTATCTCTATTCACAAGCAGCCCTGCTGAAAGCACATTATCCATGATGCTCATCCCGTCAATCAGATATATCTGCTGAAATACAAACCCGCAGTGCCTGCGCCTGAATACGGCAAGCTGGTCAGAATTTAAATCCGATATGACTTCATCTCCAAAAGTGATCGTGCCCAGAGAGGGCGTATCCATTCCTGACAGCGCATACAAAAGCGTGGATTTTCCCGCACCGCTTGCTCCCATGATCACGGTAAAATCCCCTTTATAAAGCTGCAGATCAATGTTTTTCAGAACGTGCTGCAAAGTCCCGCCGCTTGAGAAGGATTTGCTTAAATTTTCTGTTTTCAGCAATATTTCTTTCATGTCAAACCTCCTTGCTTTTTACACGTTCTATTTTATTTTTTTAATTCTTAAATGTCTTTAGCCAAACCTTAAAGATTCCTTAAATCGTACCGCTCAAAGCGATCGTCACGGTCACCTTCAGTCCATTTTGTCCATTTTCAACAACCAGCCCCCCACCCATTTCTTTCATAAAATAGTCGGAAATATAAAGTCCCAGACCAGCCCCTTCCATATCCTTTACATTGCTTCCGCGCTTGAATTTTTCTTTTAAAAGAGGCAGTTCTTCCCTGCTGACTCCGCCTCCGTGATCTTCCATGCAGACACTGAGACTGCGGCTGTTTTTGCATATCGCTACATCGATTTTCGTGTTTGCATATTTATAAGAGTTGGCAAAAATATTGTCAAATACCTGCTGCAAACGCAGCTTATCTGCGTATAAAAGGCAATCGGGAACATCCGGGATAAATGCGCGGCCCAGGTAATCCGAATTCTCAAACAGTGTTTTCAATTCCCTGCTTTCTATATCAGTGGGCGTTACGGTAAGCTGTCTTAGCTCTTCCAGCGTTGCGGTAAACAGGTTTGTGATGAGCGTATTGATCTGATCTGCTTTGCGGATGATCTGTGTGTAATTGTTCCGCATTTTATCATCCTCTGCCAGCGCCATTCCTACCTCAGAAACTGCCTTGATGCTTGCCACAGGCGTTTTGATGTCATGTGAAAGCTTGGCTACCAGTTCCTTTTTGCTGGCATTGGCTTCCGCTTCTGCTGCTCTTGCCTTTTTCAGTTCCGCGCGCATAATGTCAAAGCTCTCCGTAAATACCCCGAAAAGATTGTGTCTGTCCATCTCCAGCGGAATGTCAAGGTTTCCGCCTGCAATACGCTCTGCAAAACCTTTCAGATCCTGAAACGGTTTTATTACCACCCGATCCAAATAGAGTACATATCCCACGCAGATGCCGCACTGTATCAGGATCGCGGCTGCCAGAACCATAACTGCCGTGCGTTTCTGCGACTGCAGGGTTTGAGCACCGTTGTTCCAGATTATAATTTTTCCCTCCACGGAGCCGTCTGACTGGATATCGAGAATGGTATCACGATGTATGACCGCCATATTGATACTTTCACTCAAGCCCGGCTTTGTTTGAAAGACCACCCTTCCGTTCCTGTCGATCACAACGTAATCAAGACTTGTGTGGTTTTTATGGTTTTCCATTGAGTTCCAGTCTCTCTGTACGGACTGGACGGCCTCATTTACCGCAACTGCATCCTGCGAATTATCCGGATCCTGCACTGCAAAACCAACCAGAGCTATGATTTCCACTGCAAAGGCCAGTATCAGACAGATCAGAAGCACACGCTTTTTCATTGCTTTTCCCCCACAAACTTATACCCATCTCCCCAAACCGTAAGAATATATTGGGGTCTTCCCGGCTCCCGTTCAATTGCTTCCCTTATTTTCCGGATATGTACGTTCAGTGTTCCATCGCCTGTAAACTTATCCTCCCAGACTTTTTCAAACAGCTCCTGTTTTGAAACTACTCTGTTTTCATTTTTGATCAGATAGGACAGCAGCTTAAATTCAAGTGAGGTCAGTCTGGCTGTTTTTCCGTCAACCAGCACCTCCCTTGCACCAAAGTCCACCTTTAGCCATCCGTCCGTATACCCCTTATTCACACTCTGACCATACCGCCTCAGCACCACTTTTACCTTTGCTAACAGAACTCCCAGCGAATAAGGCTTTTGCACATAATCGTCCCCTCCGATATTCAGCGCAACGATCTTATCATCATCGCTTGTCCGTGCAGAAATAAACAGGATCGGGATTTCCGTTTTTTCACGCAGTTCCCGGCACAGCTCAAAGCCACTGCTGTCTCCAAGGTTGATATCAAGCAACAGCAGCTCTGCCGTATTCTCCCGGAAAAAACTCCTGCAGTCTGAGGCATTGTATACCACAGCCGTTTTTACGCCAAACAGATTAAAATATTCCGCTGTGCTGTCTGCCAGCAGTTCCTCATCATCTATGATCAAACAATCGTATTTCATTGCTTCCCTCCCAAATATACTGAGTCTATCATAACTGTTCAAAGGGATAATAGCAAGCAGCTAACTGGAGTACTTTCCTATGAAACAAAGAAAAGCACCTGCCTGTGACCTGTAAAGCCAAAGGCAAGTGCCCGCTAAGCTCATATTCAGTTAATCCTGATCAGTCTCCCCGAAGGATCACGCGGATTCTCTTATAAAGTACAAATACAATGACAGATGTCAGCGTGTATTTAAACAGGTTAAACGGCACAAGGATCATCACTGCAAACCCAAACAGGTTGTGTACACTGCTATGTACGGCAGTTCCCATCTCAATGAAAGCCTCCACAGGCATTCCGAATGCTTTTCCGTATGCCGGAAGTAATATAAACGCATTTACAAAACATGCCAGGATGGTCGTGAGAACTGTACCTGCAGCCATTCCCATCACAGCGTGTTTTCTGGTCTTTACATGTCGGTAACGGTAGATCAGCCCTGCCGGAACCACATATGCGCAGCCGAAAAGGAAGTTTGCCACATCACCTACACCTGCTGTCATGGTGCCTTTTGTCACCAAGTGTACCAGAATCTTTACAAGTTCAATGAGTACACCTGCGATCGGTCCCATCGCAAAAGAACCTACCATGACAGGAATCTCAGAAAAATCAAGCTGGTAAAAGGAGGGGGCCAGGAAAGGAAGTGGGAATTCAAAATTCATCAGTACTCCTGCCACGGCTCCCAGCATTGCCACCTGTGCAATGGTCCTGGTACGGCTTCTCGCCATTACGTCTCCGTTTTTCAATACTTGTTCACTCATACTGTTCGCTCCTTTGAAATTATTCTGAAAGAAAATTTCTGCAAGTTTTCCCTGTAGCTTCCGGTGCCACCCATCTTCTACGGAAAAAAAGCCCCGGGCGTAAATCCCGGGGCGCTGAGCACGTAAACATGAAACTATGAATCGCGTTCTTCTCTCATCCAGACTATACTGTCGGTTTTGGAATCTCACCAAATCAGCCGCCAAAGCGGGTCGCGGACTATACCGCCGGTAGGGAATTTCAAAGCTGCTATGACCTCGATCACCCTGCCCCGAAGAAATTTTCTTTTACGGACTATATTATAAACCTATACAGTATGGATTTCAATAGGGTTTCGAAATTTTCTTTACAATATGAAAAAATTGTGCTTAAATGGTACTGTTCACTTATCGTTACTAAATATTAAGGAGCAAAAATATGTCACCATCAACAGAAAAATCTTCAAACCTTACTGTAAAATATGCCTTCATCCAGGGCTTTTTCTGGATGAATTTCGCTGTGATCATGGGCTTTAGCAGCCTTTATCTTCTGGATGTTGGCTTTTCTAATACACAGATTGGCCTGCTGATCGCAGCGGCGGGAATCATTTCGGCAGTGCTGCAGCCGACCATCGCCAGCTATGCGGACAGCCCATCAAGTCCCTCCCTGAAAAGGATCGTATCTGTGTTCACGATCCTTGTGATCGTTATGGGGCTGCTTCTTATATTCAGCAAAGGCTCCCTGTTGCTGACCGGACTGCTTTACGGCGGATGTATCACCATCTTGCAGCTTCTGACCCCTTTAGTGAACGCGCTGGGCATGGAAAGCATCAACCAGGGAAAGCGCTTGAATTTCGGCGTTTCCCGTGGCATGGGCTCCGTGGCTTATGCGGTTGCCGCCTATATCCTCGGCATTGTGGCAGACCGGACAGGCGCAGGTGTTGTACCTGTGGCAACGGCTGGAGTATTTGCTGCACTTTTCTTCTTTTTGATGGTCTTTCCTTTTCAAAAGACTGTATCCGAATCGTCCAAAAAGGAGAAAAATAGCCAAAGCCCTCTGTATTTTTTCAAAAGATATCCACGTTTTGCCGTTGTATTGATCGGCTGTGTCCTTCTTTACATAAGCCACGTTCTGCTGAACAGCTTTACCTTCCAGATCGTGGAGAGCAAGGGCGGGACCAGCGCAGAGATGGGATTTTCCATGGCCCTTGCTTCGCTGATCGAGCTGCCCACCATGTTTCTCTTTGGCTATATGCTGAAAAAAGTCCGCTGTGACATCTGGTTCCGGATTTCCGGCATCTTCTTTATGCTGAAATGCCTGGGAAGCCTGCTTGCGCCAAATATGCCCGTGTTCTATGCAATCCAGCTTTTCCAATTGCTGGGCTGGGCGCTGATCACCGTCTCCTCCGTGTATTATGTAAATTCCATCATGGATTCCCGGGATGCGATCAAGGGCCAGGCGTATATGACCATGACCTATACCCTGGGCAGTGTGCTTGGCGCCTTACTTGGAGGCCCTCTCATTGACAAGGCAGGCGTAGCTGCCATGCTGACCTTCGGTACAGCAGCGGCTGCTATTGGCATGATTATCCTGCTTTTTGCCACAGAAAAAACCTCCGAAATGCCGCATTGAAGTTAAAGAAACACCCGGTTCAGTTCTCTTCTTTTTGATGTACGTGAACCTCCAACTGGTTGTATGGGATCACGATTCCCCTGTTGTCAAATTCCTCTTTGATACGCTCATTCAGGCGCCATTTCGCAGGCCAGTAGCGGTCTGTGGGGACCCAGACCCTAAGCGCCATCACAACAGCGCTTTCACCCAGTTCATCCACACATACTACCATATCCTTATCATCTTTTGTATCCGGATCCTCTTTTAAAAGCTCTTCCAGGGTCGCCTTTGCAAGACGTACATCCGAATCATAGGATATTCCTACCTTAATTTCCAGCTTCCGCATATCCCTCGCGGTCACATTGATAATGGTACTGTTGGACAATGTGCCGTTTGGGATTACGATATGCTTATTGTCAACGGAAAGCAGAGTGGTATAGCAGATTTCAATCTTATCTACGGTCCCTTCGCATCCCTTTGCCTGATCCTGAACAATGTAATCTCCCACCTGAAAGGGCTTGAACAGCAGAAGCATCACGCCTCCCGCCAGGTTTGACAGCCCTCCCTGCAGGGCAAGACCGATGGTAACACCGGCTGTTCCCAAAAGGGCCGCAACAGAGGATTCCTCCACCCCAAACTGAATGGCAATACTAAAGATCAAGATCATATAAAGCATGAATTTTGCCAGGGAGCCAACAAACTGGATCACACCCTTGTCCACTCCCGCACGTTCCATGGAATTCCTGACAACCTTCAGCAGCCATTTTATCAGCTTTCCGCCCACATAAAATGCCGCGATCGCCAGGACCACCTTGATGCCAAAGCCTGCGATATCCGGAATATGATCCTTTATATACTGCTGATACCGGTTTACATTGGTCGTGATTTCCTGCACGGTTTCTTCCACAGTTTCCTGATTCAAAACCTCCGCTGCATACAAAGGTTTTCTATACACCAGCCCCATCATCCGTTACCTCCTGCCATAAGCAGACTCGCCAGCACTGCCTGTATGATCAGAATCACCGGAACTCCCACACGGAATTTCGGTTTTCTCGTCTTGTGGCGGAAGCACCGCATACCAAGCAGCGCCCCCACTGAGCCTCCTGCTGCTGCCAAAAGCAAAAGCTGAGACTCCGGCACTCGCCACATATTTCTCCGCGCCCTCTGTTTATCGGCCCCATAAACCGCAAACGCCAGGACATTGACTGCCAGCAAATATATGCTTAAAATATCAGACATTACTTATTAATCCCTTTCATGGAAAGACTGATCCGCTTTTTCTGTAAATCCACACCCAGGACACGTACCTCCACAACATCTCCCACGCTTACCGCTTCCAGCGGATGCTTGATAAACTTATCGCTCATCTGAGAAATGTGTACCAATCCGTCCTGATGCACACCGATATCCACAAATGCTCCGAAATCAATTACATTTCGCACAGTTCCCTTTAAGATCATGCCCTCTTTCAGATCCTTCATATCCAGCACATCGGTGCGGAGAATGGGCTTTGGCATCTCATCACGTGGGTCACGGGCAGGCTTTTCCAACTCCTTCACAATATCACGAAGGGTAATTTCCCCGATTTCCAGCTCTTTGGAAAGCTTTCTGTAATCCTTGATCTGTCTGGAAAGGCCGGAAAGCTTACCGCCTGTGATATCCTTTGGCTCATAGCCCAGCTTTTCCAGAAGCTTTGCTGCCGCCTCATAGCTTTCCGGGTGGACACTGGTGGCATCCAGAGGGTTTTTTCCTCCTGCAATGCGCATAAATCCGGCGCACTGCTCAAATGCCTTCGGGCCAAGCTTTGCCACCTTCAAAAGCTCCTTCCTGCTGGTAAAACGACCGTTCTCCTCGCGGTAGACCACAATATTCTTTGCGATTGCCTTGCTGATACCTGAAATATATTCTAACAGGGAAGCCGATGCGGTATTCAGATCCACTCCAACCTTGTTTACGCAGTCCTCTACTACGCCTGACAGCGCTTCCCCAAGCTTTTTCTGGTTCATATCATGCTGGTACTGCCCTACACCGATGGATTTCGGATCGATCTTTACAAGCTCAGCCAGCGGGTCCTGCACACGTCTGGCAATGGATGCAGCGCTTCTCTGTCCCACGTCAAAATTCGGGAATTCCTCTGTCGCCAGCTTGCTTGCGGAGTACACCGATGCACCTGCTTCATTTGTGATCACATACTGCACCTTCTCATTGGGGATCTCCTTCAGCATTTCCACGATCACCTGCTCTGACTCTCTGGAAGCAGTGCCGTTTCCAACAGAAATCAGGGTAATGCCGTATTTTTTGATCATTTTTTTCACAGTATCTTTCGCTGCCTTGATCTTCGCTTCGTTAGTCGGCGCTGTGGGGTAAACCACTGTTGTATCCAGAACCTTTCCTGTCCCGTCAACAACTGCCAGCTTACAGCCTGTACGGAAAGCCGGGTCCCATCCAAGCACTACCTGGCCTGCAATTGGAGGCTGCATCAATAGCTGCTCCAGATTTTTTCCAAATACCTTGATCGCGCCGTCTTCTGCTTTTTCTGTCAGATCTGCCCTGATCTCCCTCTCGATAGCCGGACCGATCAGCCTTTTATAGCTGTCCTCCACTACTTCCTTTAATACGGGTGTTGTAACAGGATTGTCCCTTGTGATCACCTGGTGCTCCAGATAACGGATAATATCTTCTTCCGGTGCATTTACTTTAACTGTCAGGATTTTCTCTTTCTCACCCCGGTTCAGCGCCAGAATCCTGTGGCCTGCAAGCTTCTTGATCGGCTCCTGGAATTCATAGTACATCTCATACACAGACTGCTCTTCTTCATTCTTTGCAGCAGAACTGATGCTTCCTTTATCTGTTGTCAGATCACGAATGCGGATACGGTAATCCGCCTCATCGGAAATATGCTCCGCAATGATATCCTTTGCCCCGGCAATGGCCTCTTCCACCGAATTTACTTCTTTGTCCGCAGAAAGAAATGCCTGCGCCTCTTCTTCCAGTGCTTTCTTTGTCATCTGCAGCATGATGATATTTGCCAGAGGTTCCAGTCCCTTTTCCTTTGCAATAGTCGCGCGGGTACGCCGTTTCGGACGGTAAGGGCGGTACAGATCCTCCACGACCACCAGCGTCTGGGCATCCAGGATCTGTTTTTTCAGTTCAGGCGTCAGCTTTCCCTGTTCCTCGATGCTTGCCAGAACCTGATTCTTTTTTTCCTCCAGGTTTCTTAAATAATTCAGACGCTCATACAAGTTTCGGAGCTGCTCATCATTAAGCGTTCCTGTGGCTTCCTTGCGATATCGGGAAATAAAAGGTATTGTATTTCCCTCGTCAATCAGCTTTACAGCCGCCTCAACCTGCCATTTCTGCACGCCCAGCTCTTGCGCAATTACCTGAATAATATCCATTCTTCACTCTCCTCTTAACAGTCTGAAAAGGGTGCCTCCGGAGGGCACCCTCTAGTAATATCTTATCAAGCCTCGGAATCGTCTCTGTATTCCGGGATGTTATATCCTGGATTTTCCGGCAGAGTTTCCCTATAGTCAAACTCCCCTCTTAAATCCCTGTAAAAAGCCGCCGATGACATTTCCATATACGGAATGATCCATAAAAGCGCCAGATACAGCGTAAATACGGATAAAAATAATAATGGGATAAAGCTGATCTGCAAAAGCAGATATCTGCCCAGATTTCCCTTCATCAGCCTCATGCTTTCCTTCAGCGCTGCAATTCCTCCCAGCTCCACATCATCAGCCATAATATAAAAGGTCATGGCAAATGGCAGGCTCACCAGCAGATTCAGCACAATGGAAAGCAGCATCAGACCCATTACTTTTGTCATCCACGCCATCTGCTCTTCCAGCGTAACGCCCATGTCTGTGGCAAAGCTCACATAATAATAGGGAATGGCCGTCACCACCTGGATGATCGCCAGCACAAATCCGGCAATGATAACCCGGTCAGGCTGGTTTTTAAAAAAGTAGATCAGATCCCCCAGAGAAAACTCTTTCTCTCTGGCGATATTTAACTGCATATAGCAGTAGCCTGCAGAAAAAATCCCGGTGATCAGTGATACCACCAACAGGAATATCTCGCTCAGGATCAGATTCAGGATACCGCTGCCGCCAAACAGTCTGGTCGCCATCCTGCTTCCCAGGGCATTCAGCCCAAAAACCGCCAGCATTCCCAATATCATGCTGCCAAAGCATCCCTGCAATGACTTTTTCGCATAGGATTTGATCGTTCGTATACTTTTTTTCATATAATAAATTTCTCCTTAGTTGATCCGCTTGCTTCCCCAGAAGAACAAGGCTACCGTACCGGGACCAGTGTGGCTTCCGATAGTGGTGCCCACATAGTTGATCTCTACTTTGCCTTTTAATTTGGGGAACCGGGCCTCAACAAGATTTGCTACTTCTCTGGCATCCTCATAGCAGCCGGACTGGGAGATATAGCATTTATCAGAATAGTCAAGTCCATTATCCGCAAACTCTTCCATCTTATCCACAATGGCGCGGATTACCTTTTTCTTTGTGCGGATCTTGAATCTCGGAATCAGCTTACCGTTGTTGTCCACGTTCAAAAGAGGACAGATATTCAGCACTCCCCCGATAAATCCGGATGCCTTTGAAATTCTTCCTCCCTTTATATAAAAGGTCAGATCCGTGGAGAAAAACCAGTGATGGAGATTCAGCTTGTGCTCCTCTGCCCACTGGCAAACCTCATCAATAGATTTCCCCTCATCCCGAAGGTCTGCAAGACGATCCATCAAAAGCCCGTAGCCGGAGGAAGCTGCCAGTGAATCCAACACCAGGATTTTTCTGTCCGGATATCGCTCCTCCAGTTCTTCCTTTGCGATCCGGGCAGAGTTGATAACCCCTGTAATGCCGGATGACAGGCAAACATGCAGAATGTCCTTTCCCTGTTTCAGAAATCCTTCGAAATAGGCTATAAATTCCTCTGCGTTGATCTGTGAGGTTTTAGTCTCTGCGCCGTTTGCCATTGCCTTATAAAACTCTTCGAATGGCATGGACTGACCCAGATCGTCATCGTACTGTTTTCCGTCCATCTCGTAATGGAAGCAGATGTAGGATATTTCCCGTTCCTCAAAGTGCTCTTTTGTAAGGTCCGCTGTGGAACAGCAACTTAAGATAAAATCGCTCATATTTCCCTCCTTCTAAACGACAATCAGTCAGCCAGACCGAAGGCATCATGCACCGCATTCATAGCGCGGATGCCGTCCTTTTCATTGATGAGAACCGTAACACGGATTTCTGAGGTGGAAATCATGTTAATATTAACGCCTTCATTATACAGGCTTTCGAACATCTTGGCAGCCACGCCGGGATTGCTCATCATTCCTGCACCTACGATAGAAAGCTTTGCAATATTCCGCTCAGAATGCAGCTCCTTATAGCCAAGACGGGCGCGGTTTGCCTCCAGAACAGCTACCGCATCGTCCAGGTCATTTTTGTGTACCGTAAAGGAGATATCCTTTGTTCCGGCACGTCCGATGGACTGCAGGATCACGTCTACATTGATGTTTTTCTTTCCAAGAGTATCAAATACTTTAAATGCCGTTCCCGGCACATCCTTCAAACCGATTATGGCAATGCGGACTGCATCCGTATCCAGTGCAACGCCGCTGATCAACATTCTTTCCACGCTAACTACCTCCTTAACCACCGTTCCTTCACTGTTGTTGAGACTGGACCGTACCACAAGAGGCACGCCGTATTTTTTTGCCATCTCTACGGAACGGTTGTGAAGGACTCCTGCTCCCAGAGTTGCCAGATCCAGCATTTCGTCATACGTGATCTCCTTAAGCTTTCTTGCCTTCGGAACCTTACGGGGGTCTGCCGTGTACACACCATCCACGTCTGTGTAGATCTCGCAGGCATCCGCATGAAGGGCTGCTGCCAGAGCCACAGCCGTGGTATCGGAGCCGCCTCTCCCAAGAGTAGTATAATCATCGTATTTATCTACCCCCTGGAAGCCTGTGACGATCACGATCCGCCTTGCGTCCAGCTCCCGCCGGATACGCTCTGTATCAATTCTTTTCAGGCGGGCGTTTCCATGATTGCTGGTGGTGTGCATAGTCACCTGAAAGGCATTCAGAGAAACAGCAGGAACTCCCAGCTTATTCATCGCCATTGCCATGAGAGCCACTGACATCTGCTCTCCGATCGTAAACAGCATATCCATTTCTCTCTTTGGCGGTTTTTCATTGATATCATGAGCCATATCGATCAGCTCATCCGTATATTTTCCCATGGCGGACAAAACCACAACCACGTCATTTCCATTTCTGTATTCTTCGATACAGCGGTTGGCAACATTGAAGATGCGCTCTTTATTTGCCACCGAGGTACCGCCGAATTTTTTTACTATCAGCATAGACATTTCCTTCCTGCGCTAATTTTACTTTGAAAACAGATAACTCATCATATCCCAGCCGTGGTCAATCTTATTTCCCAGTATGGCTGCATCTTTTTCATCATAATGCCAGGTATGCTCCTGAGGCGCACTGCTGTCATAGAGCAGATATGGAACCGGCTCAGCCACATGGGTGCGCACCTTAATGGGCGTGGGGTGGTCAGGCAGGATCAGCATCCGGTAATCCTCTCCGGATTCATCCAGACCGTCCTTTACAAGCTTAATAAGCCTCTGGTCAAGATATTCAATTGCCTTTATTTTTCTCTCCACGCTTCCCTGATGTCCCATCTCATCCGGCGCTTCCACATGCACATAGGCAAAATCATAGCCGCCCTTTGTGAGCGCGTCCACTGCTGCCTTCGCCTTGCCCTCATAATTGGTGTTCAGACCGCCGTTTGCACCTTCCACCAGGATCCTGTCCATGTCGGAACCTACTGCGATTCCCTTTAATAAATCCACAGCAGAGATCATCACACCCTTTTTATGGTAAATCTCCTCAAAGGAAGTAAGTATTGGCTTTGTGCCTGCACCCCAGAACCAAAAGCTGTTGCCAGGCTTTAAGCCCTTAGCCTTCCGCTCCAGATTCAGAGGATGGTTTTTCAGGATTTCGTAGCTTTTTTCCTGCATTCTGCGCAGAATGGGGTCTTTTGGCAGATACTCTCCGATTTTTCTGGTCAGGATATCATGGGGCGGTGTCAGCTCCACAACATTTCCATTATCCCATACCATACAGTGACGGTAGCTTGTGCCCGTGTAAAAGGCATAGTCTGCAAATTCTTTTTCCAGCTCCGCACACACTGCCTTTAACAGTACGTCGGCATCCTCCGTGCTGATCTCATCGGAACTGTGATCCAGAATCGTCTGCTCCTCATAGGAAAGCCCTTCCTCCTCCGTCACAGTTACAATATTGCAGCGGAACACTACATCTGTATCCTTCATATCCACACCGATGCTCAATGCTTCCAGCGGAGAACGTCCGGTGTAATATTTCTCCGGGTTATAGCCCAGCACGGAAAGGTTTGCCGTATCGCTTCCGGGCGCCATTCCCTCCGGAATGGTCGCCACAGTTCCGATTTCGGAAACCTTTGCCAATTCATCCATAACAGGCGTTTTTGCGCAGGAAAGAGGCGTACCGCCGTTTAGCTCCTCCAAAGGCCAGTCCGCCATTCCATCGCCCAAAATTACCACATATTTCATAATCTCCTCCAACTTCGCAGCTCTGTTCTCAGTCCTTTACACGGATCATGGACAGAACCGTACCTTCCAGACTGCTGATCTTTTCCTGGTATTCTCCCTGGGTCATGTTGTTTGTGATAAAGCCGAATTCCTCCGGGCAGTTTTCCAGACTCACGATCATCTGCACCTTACCGAAAGCACTGTCAACCTTATCCGGCGTTGTATCTTTCACACGGACAAAGAAACGCCCCTCCACATCGCTCATCTCCATCAGCTTCAGAGGATGGCTGGTCCAGTTTGTCATAATGTTTCTGTGAAGGTGCTTCGCCTCATCCACCACATCGGCAACTACAGCGCTTGCAGTGGGAAGCTTGCCTGCTCCGCTTCCATAGAACATAGCATCTCCCAGCACATTTCCGTGTACGAAAATTCCATTAAACACATCATTTACACTGTACAGCGGGCTGGTTTTTCCAATCAGGAAGGGTGCCACCATCGCATAGAAGGAATCGTCACCGATCTTCCGGCTGGTAGCCAGAAGCTTGATGGTCATTCCAAGCTCTTTTGCATATGCCATGTCAATAGGGGTGATCTTGGTGATCCCCTCTGTGTAAATATCCTCGTAATTTAAGAATTTTCCGTAAGCCAGGGAAGAAAGGATTGCAATCTTGCGGCAGGCGTCATAGCCCTCCACATCTGCAGTGGGGTCTGCCTCCGCATAACCCATTCCCTGTGCTTCTTTTAATACCGTATCAAAGGGGCTCCCCTCTGTACTCATCTTGTAAAGCATATAGTTTGTGGTTCCGTTCAGGATACCGGTAACCTCATCAATCTCATCTGCTGTGAGAGAAGAATTCAAAGCCCTGATAATAGGGATTCCGCCTCCGCAGCTTGCTTCAAATAAAAAGTTAATGCTGCGCTCTCTGGCGATTTCCATCAGCTCTGGGCCATGCTTTGCCACCAGAGCTTTATTGGATGTGCAAACGCTTTTTCCTGCTTCCAAAGCCCGTTTTACAAAGGTATGCGCAGGCTCGATCCCGCCCATGACCTCTACCACAATATCCACCTCCGGGTCATTTACAATAACCTCGTAATCGTGGACAAGGACCTTCTCTACCGGATCTCCCGGAAACTCTCTCAGGTCCAGTACATACTTAATATTGATCTCATCTCCGGCACGCTTGTTGATGCTGGCATGATTGGTGTTGATGACCTCCACAACACCGCTTCCTACGGTGCCGTATCCTAATACTGCAATATTTATCATTTGTCCGTTACTCCCTGCCTAAAATTTTAAGATAGTGTATTCCTTCCATCTGTTCAATGTCTTCCACCATGGCTTCCGCATCTCCCTTTCCGGGAAGAATATCCACACTCAGGGTCAAAGTTGCCACACCGTTAATCGGGATACTCTGGTGGATGGTCAGAATGTTGCCGTGATAATGCGCAATTGTCTGAAGTACATTTGACAAAATCCCCGGCTCATCATCCATCTGTATGATAAAGGTAATGGTTTTTCCCCTGGCTTCTTCATGGAAGGGGAAAATGTCATCCTTATATTTGTAGAAAGAGCTGCGGCTGATGCCGGTCTGCTCCGCAGCCTCCTGAACAGTGGCTGCTTTTTTGGAGTCCAGAAGCTTTTGGGCTTCCACCACCTTCAGCAGAACCTCGGGTACAGCACGTTCTCTCACCACATAATATTTTTTCTTTTCTGTTAATTTCTGCATTTTAATCCCCTCTGTCCGCATTATAGGGACATATGTTTTTCTATGAGGGATATCTTACCATACAAAAACAAAGTCTGCAAGTTATTTCTTTGCAAGGGCAATCCATTTCAGGTAAGCATTAATGAAAATATCAATGGCGCCGTCCATCACTGCGTCCACGTTTCCAGTCTCCTCATTGGTGCGGTGGTCTTTTACCATGGTGTATGGCTGCATAACATAAGAACGGATCTGGTTTCCCCAGCCAATCTCAGTCACTTCTCCTCGAATACCGGAAAGCTTTGCCTCAGCCTCCTGCTGCTTTAAAAGATAGAGCTTTGCTTTTAACATCTGCATAGCTTTATCCTTATTCATATGCTGGGAACGCTCATTCTGGCACTGTACCACGATTCCTGTGGGGAAATGGGTGATACGGATAGCAGATGAGGTTTTATTGATGTGCTGTCCGCCGGCGCCGCTGCTTCGGTATGTGTCGATACGGATGTCTTCATCGTTGACTTCCACATCCAGATCCTTTTCAATGTCCGGCATGACATCGCAGGATACGAAGGAGGTCTGACGTTTTCCCGCTGCATTGAAGGGTGAAATACGAACAAGGCGGTGAACACCTTTCTCGGATTTTAACAGGCCGTAGGCGTTCTCGCCGTTGACCTGGAAGGTTACGGATTTGATGCCTGCTTCATCGCCGTCCAGGTAGTCCAGGACTTCCATTGTAAAGCCTTTGCGGTCAGCCCAGCGGCTGTACATACGGTACAGCATTCCACACCAGTCGCAGGCTTCTGTTCCTCCGGCTCCCGCATTCAGCTTGATGATGGCGTTTTCGCCGTCGTATTCACCGGACAGGAGGGTTTTGACACGGATGGTATCAAAATCCTGTTGGAACTCATCCAGCATTTCCTGGATTTCCGGGATTATGGAGGGATCGTTTTCCTCATAGCCCATCTCTATCATGGTTTCCATATCTTCCATCTGAGTTACCAGGTTTTGATAGGTTTCCATATCGTCTTTCATGCTTTTCAATTCTTTCATTTTTTTCTGGGAAAGCTCTGCATTGTCCCAGAAATCAGGCGCTTCCATTTCGCGCTCTAATTCTTCAACCCGCTGCTCTTTGTTAGCCAGGTCAAAGTGAATCCCTCACTTCCACTAATGGTTCTGTGTATGTTGCAAGAATGCTCTTGAACTGGTCTAATTCAACCATAGCTTCACCTTCTTTCATTTATTTTGGTATACACAATCATTAATAACATAGCATATTTTTTTTGAAAAAACAACTGTTGGGAGAAAAACTGGGAGGGGGCAATCTCAGAGTTGCGAAGGCCGAATGCCCCCTCGCGCTCCCCCTGTTGGCCCCGCTTTTCGCCGGAAATTCGTGGGATAGTTTTTGGGGGGATTCCTCCGCCTGGGTATCTTTTTGTATTTGGCGGGTTCGGTTTGTGGGGAGTTGTAAGAGGAGAGGGAGGGAAAAAACAGCGGCTTTCATATTACATGAAAAAGCCGCGGTTTTTTATTTTTGGTAGTCCTGACACAGCATTTCCGCCATTTGGGCGGCGCCGGTGGTGTTGAGGTGTTTTCTGTCCATGAAATATTCGTTTGGGAGGATTCCGTAGATGTCTGGACGTGCTGTGTAGTTGTAGTTATATAGGTTTGCGCCGATTTCGGTGCAGAAATCCTGCAGGTAGTCGTCCATATCGGCGAGATTGCCTTGTTTTGTGGCGTAGTCTTCTACATGGGGGAATACTACGATGTTTAGTTCTACGTTGTTTTCCTGGCAAAGCTCGGCCATTTTTTTCAGGTAGGAAATGTTTTCTTCCAGGATTTTTTCCCTTGCCCACACGGAGGTTTCCGGGATCACATTCTTAGCCAGGGAACCGTCATATGCTTCTACGTTGCTTTGGAAGCCCATTCCGTAGTATTCAAAAGGAGCACCCGGATAGGATATCCTGTTTTGGTAGGCTGCGGTCTGGCGGTACTTCACATTGCGGATCATGGCTGATAAGCCTACCACCTTTTCTACTCTGGCGGGGAAGAACAGGAAACGTTCGTATTCTCCCGGTTCCGCGATTTCCGTCAGAAACTGCCATTTTATCAGGGGCGAGCGAATCAGGTCAAAGGCCCGCAGCTTGGAGGTGGTGCTTTTGCTGTCCTCATCTGATACAAAGGATTTTACGCTCACACCCATGAACACCCGCTCGATGGGGCTCCTGTTGATCTGATCCTTCAGCAGATAGTAAGAACCGGCAATGGGCTGGGCGGAGCTTGCCAGATTGAAGCAGGTGGTGTCCAGCGTCTCACTGATGATGGCAGGGTCCATGCCGCGCTGCATTAGCGACGTGCCCAGCAGCAGTGTCTCGATGGTTCCGTCCACTTCCTTCAGCTCATCAATAGTAAAATATGTATTGTCTCCCACTGACTCATAGAGATAATGCCCAACTCTGTCTATCAATACAATGAACAGCACGATCAGAAGGAATCGCAGAAGGATCTTTTTAAAATTGCGCATACTCAAACCCTCCTGTCACTATAGCGTCAAAATTCCCCAGATATCCGATCATCGCAATAAACGAAAGATAAATCAGCCAGCGAACTGCCAGCGGTCTTTTTCCCATCCACTCTTCCATGGTGGTTCTTGTCTCTAAAATGCTTACTGCCAGAAAGATCAGCAGCCCGCCCATAGCGTAAGCTGTATTAAACCATTTCGCATCCATAAAAAGCGCTTTATAGGTAAGCTGCGGATTAAAATGGAATAAAATCCTGCTGATGATAACAAAGCTTCCTCCGGTGGTGTCCGCTGCGGGAAAGACCTTCAGCAGCGCTACGATCAGAAAAGTGCGCAGCATACAAAAGCCCTTCCACCACCAGGCATCTTCGTTGATGTGCAGCTTTTGTTTTGCCCCTGTAAGCTGTGGTTCCAGGACAACACCTGCAATGAGTACCACGCCGTTTGCCACACCCCACAGGATATACCGCCAGCTTGCGTCATGCCACAGTCCAGTACAGAACCATACGATTGCCATAGCATATACCACCGGAAATACCTTTTTGATCCTGGGAGAAAAATGCTTCTGACCGAATTTTCCGAATTTCAGTGCGCCTTTGGAAATGGACGCAGGATAAAACACATAATCCCGGAACCAGGAGCTCAGAGAGATATGCCATCTTCTCCAATATTCCCCCAGGGACTGGGAAAACAGCGGTCTTTTGAAGTTTTCCATCATAGTGATGCCGTACAGCCTGGAAATACCGCACACAATGTCCGTATACCCGGAAAAATCCGCATACATCTGAAAGACCATATAGATACATCCCAAGAACAGGGTAAAACCGCTGACCTCGGTGTAGCTTCCAAAAATAGATTTTACCAACGGCCGGAGATTATCGGAAATCACGGCCTTTTTGAACAGACCCCAAAGTATCCGCTGGCAGCCCCATGCCAGATTATCATAGGAAAAATCATGACCGGAAAAAAGCTGGGGTGCCAGATCCGGATATCTTCCGATGGGGCCCTGGGTCATCTGGGGATAGTAAGTAACAAAAAGCAATATTTTTAACGGATTGTTTTCCGGCTGCACTTTTCCCTTATACACCTCCAGCGCATAGCCGATTCCCTGAAGGGTATAGTAAGAAATGCCCAGCGGCGCGATAAATCCAAGCTGGTTCATGCCGTTTATCCCAAAGTACCCCAGGATTCCGTTGACATTCTCAATAAAAAAGTCGCCGTACTTTAAGACCAGAAGGATTCCCAGGTTGATTACTATGACCCCTGTCAGCCATAGACGTTTTCTGCTTTTCACAGCATTTTTCAATGCCTTGCGTTCTTCCCTTGGTACAGGATTTTCCTTATCCTTCAGGCGCGCCTGCAGTTCCTGGTCCAGACTGAATATTTTCTTTGTCCCCCAGGTAAGGCTTGCGCTGGTGATCAGCACATAAAGAAAATTATCGACTCCCATGAGATAATAAAATACCAGACTGACGCCCAGAAGGACGCACCACTGGTATTTTTTTGGCGCCAGATAATAAAGGATCACAGATACGAACACAAGACTTAAAAAAGCTATCTGGTTGACTGTCATCCTACTCTTCCTCTGTCAGTCTCCGGATCAGCTTCTCCATGGCATCCACAGAGTTGAAGTTTTCCGGTTCAATATCATCAAAGGAAATCTCCACGTCAAAGGTATCGTTAATCTCCCCGATCAGAGACACCAGGTCAAAGGAATCCAGAATTCCCTCATCAATAAGCTTTGTCTCCGTTTCAAAATCAACTGCCGGACGTAAGCCCTCCAGAATGTTAATCAACTGCTCTTTCATTATCGTTTTCCTCCTTGTATTTTAAAAGTGTAAATTTATAATCCTGTTTGATAATGGTTATGTATTTGCTCTCAAAAAGAACCTGTTCCTCAGATTCTCCGCTGGTTCTTTCAATCCTGCTGCTTTTGAAGGTATAGGTTTTTCCCTCGTGGAAAACCCTTGGACTGGGCATTGTCTTTAAAATCCCATAATCCATGGAGCGCAGGAAACGGCTGATCTTTTCACCGCTCCAGGACAAATCCAGATATCCGTCTCCCGGTATCTCCCAGGAATAATGGAAATCTCCGTCCGATATATCCTCCTGCCTGCTGCATGTTTCCTCTCCTGCTAGCACCTGGGGCATAAACTCCGTAAAAGCTTCATATGCCGCTTCAAGCTGCCTGCGGAAAATTTGAAACGAGGTGGCTGTCTCCGAGATGGGAATTTTCTTTTGAATCAGAATGTCTCCTCCATCCACCGCGGCAGTCATCCTATGCCAGGTAATTCCTGTCTCCGTATCTCCCGAAAATAACGCCCAGGCTTCTGCATTTCTGCCCTTGTGTCTGGGAAGAAGCGCCTGATGGCAATTATAAGCCGTAATATTTTCCCTGTCCAGAATGTCTCCCGGAATAATACAGGGATTTATTACACTGAGAAGAAGTATCCTTTCCCCAGCGTTGCGGAGTTCTTCATATATCAGTTTTTTTTCTATTTGAAAATAGGAAAGTCCCTTATCAGCAGCCTGGGCTCTCGTCACCTTTTGCGTTTTTTCGCTCATATCGTAACCCGCATAGGGCACGCCCAACCTGGATGTATATTCCATACAGTCCAGAAATAATTTTCCGGTTCCCAGCAAAATGATCCTGTCGTAAACAGACCGGCTGCCGCACAGAACATCAAATCTGCTGCCTGTCTCTGTCATTCCCTGCCTCCGCTTTTTCCGGAAAGCGTGCGCACCCGGATTCTCTCATAAAAGCGATCGGAAAGCTCCTTATCCACAGTGCGGTAATGCTCATAATCCTCTTTCAGCATCACCCCTGCCAGCTCTTTCGTCAATTCACCGGAACGGACCAGCACTGCCAGTTCTCCCGTCCTAATCGGGAAGCCTCTCTTTTTAATACTGAAATTCTCTGCCATGGCATGTGCCCAGCAATCTGCATGGGGAACTCCGCTTTTTGGACGGATCCAGCCAAGTTCTTTTTCCAGAAATGCCATCGTTTCCTCTTCTGACACATCATGATAAGCGAAATAAGAAAGGGATGTAACAGCCATATTTTCCAGGTAATCCACTCTGCCGCGCTGTGCCAGACGCTCAGACAGCTCCCCGAACATCTGGTATTCAAACTCCCGCAGATTATGGGAAAGCTGGAATGGTTCTATGCCGCGCTCATCCAGAGCAGTCTGCATGATCTGTCCCTTTGTCCTGCCGTTTACGATCAGCGGAACGCTCAGGCGTCCTGCGATCTCATGGCAGTAATAGTGCATATAATGGAAGCATACAGAACAGAAATTCTTCAGCACAGACACGCTTTTGCTGTATATCTTCCGCAGCTCGTCTTCCTTCATCCGTACAGTAAGGTGATCCACATCGATCTTGTCCAGAGCGATCTCAATATTATTACGCCCGTATTCCGTATGGAAACCATTCTGGAAAGTCACTGCCAGGACTCTCAGCCCATATGTATGTTTCATCTGCCAGATGATATAAGTGCTGTCCTTGCCTCCGCTGAAGCCCACGATACAGTCATAGGGCGCGCCGCTTTCCGCGGCTTTTTTCTTTGCCAGCTCCACCTGTTCCGCAAAAAGTGCTTCCCGTTTCTCCTTGTCTTCCAGAAGCTCCCTGTGCTTTTCGTAAAATCCGCAGTAATTGCAGATTCCCTCTTCATCAAAACGAATTCCCGGATAGTTCTCCGGCAATCCGCATTTTTCACAATATCGCATTCTTTTTCCCTCATTGTATATCCAACGGATATACAAAAAGCCTTTCATAATGATACATTTCTGTATCAATATAAAAGGCTTTTGTGTAATCTTGGTGAAATATTTCCGTAATACTTTTAATTTTTTATAAAAAAGCCTACCTCTACTCCATTGTCCAGATTTTTCACAAACACACCGCCGCCATGGGCGATTGCCGCCTGCTTGACAATGGAAAGACCAACTCCAAAGCTTTTTTCATCTCTTGTTCTGGCAGCGTCTACCTTGTAAAATACATCCCAGATTTTTTCCTGTTCCTGAACAGGAATTCCTTTTCCTTCATTGAATACACTGAAGTAAATCTGTTCCGCTTCCTCCCATACATGGATGAAGATAAGGCCGTCCGGATTACCATAACGGACAGCATTTTTTACCAGGTTATATAATCCTGTCTGAAGCACCTGGGAATCTCCTCTGATCTTTTTTGCAGTTTCATCTGCTTCTTTGTAAATGCCCTTTCTCTCCGGAAATTCATCCTCATACCATCTGCGTACTCCTTCCAGCAGATCTTTTACAAAAAATTCAGTCCTGTTTAACGCATCTCCGCCTGCTTCGTACGCCGATACCTCCAGCATCTGCCGGATAAGGTTGTCCATTCTCTCACATTCATTTGAAATCACGGTACAGTATTTATCCAGCTTCTCAGGCTGTTTTTTCGAAATATAAGACATGTTTTCAGCATATCCCATAATAACGGCAATAGGGGTTTTCAGCTCATGAGCCATATTGCGCACCAGCGCCTTCCGATTTTCCACATCCTGAGTGAGACTTTCCATGGTTTCCTTGAGCCTGTCAGACATTACGTTAACCGACTGCGCCAGTTCTCTCAACTCATCCTCGCTTTCCACAACAGCCTTTTCATCAAAATTCAGCTTGGCTATCTGACCTGTCACACGATTGATTTCCCGGATAGGCCGGACCATCTTTCCTGTAAGCCAGATAAGCATCAGAATACTACCCAGCAAGGTAACCCCTGCTGCAATTGCGAAGCAGATTTCCATTACAAACATACTGGCATTCACGCCCGTAACAGATTTTCGGATCAGAAGATACCCATACCCTTTGATCTTGTTGATCTGGATAAAAGATGCCTTATTGTCATCATCGAAATCACTGTAAAAGCCTTTTCCCGTGTTATCCAGAGCCTTTTCATTTTCCCCGATGGCTTTCATACTCTTATTGCCTAGCGTACCTCTGGCTACCTCATGCGCTCTGGTACTGCTTAGAATATTAAAGCTATCATCTGCCACGGTTACAGAAATATTATTCTCAAAGGCCATGGTATCCAGATCCACGTTTGCCAGATTCCAGTCTTTGCTTTCGATTTCCCCGATCACCTCTTCAGCCAGAACTTCCATCTGCTTCTGATTCCAGCGCTCCACAAAAGTATTCTGCAGAATTCTTGCCGTAACCAAAAGAAAGCTTAAAAAGCCTACGATGATCAGGCATCCTGCTGAAATATATTTTGCTCTCAGCGTCTTTTTCATACGCCTTCCTCCCACTGGAATACGTATCCCATACCCCGGACTGTGCGGATATAATTTCCGCATTCTCCAAGATCGGTGCGAAGCATCTTAATATGCGTGTCAATGGTGCGGATATCTCCCTCGTAGTCAAAGCCCCAGATTCTCTCCAGAATCTGGTTTCTGGACAGAACAATATTACGGTTTTCCATCAGATAGACCAAAAGCTGATACTCTTTGTTTGTCAGCTCCACATCCACACCTGCTGCCCGTACCGTGCAGCCGTCCAGATCCACCGTAAGCTTTCCCATGGTATAGCGGTTTCTGTTTTCCGGTTCATCCACAGCTTTGTATTCCAGGGCTGCCCGCACCCTTGCCAGAAGTACCTGCGCATGAAAGGGCTTACTGATATAATCACAGGCTCCTTCCTGAAACCCCTCCAGCTCGTTCTCCGAGCTTCCAAGAGCTGTCAGCATAATTACTGGAATCCGTGAATTCCGGTGGATTTCCCGAAGCACCGAAAGCCCGTTTTTTCCGGGCATCAAAATATCCAGGATAATCAAATCTAAATCCTGGTGTCCTCTATAATATTCCAGCGCACGGATTCCATCCTCCGCCGCTGCCACCTCATACCCTTCCTGCTCCAGAATATCCCGGAGCAGATCGCGTATGAGAAAATCATCATCTGCAACAAGGATTTTCTTCCCCATAGCTCTTCCTCCATTGAGATTGCGCTATACAATCGTTTTGTTACAGATTAGTATACATTATTTTTTCATATGAAACAACCGTGTAATATTTAATCAGGAAAAGAAGCTCTCAGCCACACTCACGTCTGCAATATATCCCACCGTTCCGGTCATAAAGATCGTCCCGTCCTCCGCAATGTCGATCTGGATCATGCCGCCGGGCTGATTCACGTTAATACGGTTTTCCATCATTCCCAGGCGGTAGGCTGCTATAGCTGCAGCACAGCTTCCGGTTCCGGAAGCCTTGGTATAGCCGGAGCCGCGCTCCCAGATTTCAATATCCAGGTTTCCCTTGTCGATCTGATGGCATATCTGCAGATTCATACGTTCCGGAAATTCTTCCGCATCCTCCACATATGGCCCAAGCTTTGTAACCATTTCTTTGCTTACATTATCCGTAAAAATAATACAGTGCGGATTGCCCACAGTCAGGCAGGTTGCCTTATATTCCTGTCCGTTAAAGGTAAAGGTTTCGTTGATAACCTCGCGTACCTCGCCGCTTACCGGAATTTCTCTGGAAAGGAAGGATGCCTTGCCCATATTCACACGGAACTCCGTGGCACGGGCATTGAGACATTCCACATGAATGGTGCCTGACAGTGTTTCAATGTCAAATTCCTGTTCCTTTACATATTCCTGATCCATCAGATATTTCGCAAATATTCGCACGCCGTTTCCACTGATAGCGGACTCGCTTCCATCGGAATTATAGATGTGCACGCCCATTTTTCCGTTAATGTCAACCGGTCCGTAAAGAATGCCGTCCGCTCCAAGCCCAAAACCTCTCTGGCACAACAGTGCTACCTTTTTTCCCTGAAGCTGTATCCTGTTTCTGTTTGCATCTAATATAAGATAATCGTTTCCTAATCCCTGATATTTTGTCAAAATGATGCTGTCTCTCATAACTTGCTCCCTTTCTGAATCCTTTTCCGAAAAACGCCGTTTTGTTACTTCTATTATATCTGTTATTTTTCCCATGTATATAGGATAACTTGCGGATTATATTGCAAAAAATGCGCAGATTGTCTTGTATAATAATATCAGTTCAGGTATCATAAATAGAAACAGGAAAGGGAGGATATTATGGGAACTTTTCAGGAACCTACGGAAAAATCCGGTTATCTGGAACAGGAATTCCGGCTTTTTCATATTAAAGATCAGACGAAAAAAGAATTTGCCTATCACTACCATGATTTTCACAAGGTGGTGGTATTTCTCTCCGGACGAGCCGCCTATCACATTGAGGGAAAATCCTATTACCTGAAGCCCTGGGATATTCTTCTGGTGAGCCGCCACGCCATACATAAACCAGAGATCGATCCTTCGGTGCCTTATGAGCGCTTTATTCTGTGGATCCGCGATGACATTGCCCATCAGGAGCTTACCCGCTGCTTTCAGAAGGCCAGCGACCGGAGCTTTAACCTCATCCGTCTGGATTCTCAGGTTCAGGAACACTTAAAGGAACTTCTGTATGACCTTTCTGCTTCCTTAAAAGCAGAGGAATTTGGAAGCGACCTGCTCAGCGATGCCCTTTTCACCCAGTTCATGGTTTACGTAAACCGCATTTTTCTGGAAAAGCAATATATTCTTGACCAGAAATCCTACACCTATGATTCCCAGGTGGAAAGCCTTCTGCGGTACATCAACCACAACCTCACGGCTGACCTTTCCATCGAAACCCTTGCCCGTAAATATTACCTGAGCAAGTATCATATGATGCGAAAGTTCAAGGAAGAAACAGGATACACCATTCACAGCTATATCATCAGCAAGCGGCTTCTTATGGCACGCACATTGATCTCCCAGGGTACTCCTGTAGTAAAAGCAGCCCACATGAGCGGCTTTACAGACTACACTACCTTCTCCCGTGCCTACAAAAAACAATTTGGCGCACCGCCCAGCAAATAGCCGGGCAGTGCGCCTCTTTTTATTGTCATGCCTTCGCTGCTTTTCTACCGCAGCACTGTTTGTATTTTTTACCGCTTCCACATGGGCACGGATCGTTGGGGTAAACCTTGATTTCCTTACGCTGAACCGGTTTGCGACCAAGAGAGTCATCTTTATTTGTTCCTGTAACCTTGGCAACCTGCTCACGCTCGATCTTCTGCTCAACATGAACATGATAAAGCATTCTCACTGTATTCTCCTGAATGGAGGAGATCATATTGTTGAACATCTCGAATGCGCTCATCTTGTATTCTACAACCGGATCTCGCTGGCCGTATGCTGTCAGACCGATACCCTGACGGAGAATTTCCATGTCGTCAATGTGATCCATCCACTTGCTGTCAATGCTCTTCAGAAGGATGACACGCTCCAGTTCACGAAGCTGCTCTGCCTCCGGGAATTCGGATTCCTTTGCCTCGTAAAGCTTCACTGCCTCCTCTTTGACCACATGCTTCATCTCATTCTTTCTCTTGCCTTTTACCTTTTCGGAGGTAACAGGCTCAATAGGAATAATGGGGCGGAGTACGGAGTTAAACTCGTCCAGATCCCATTCCTCAGAATCCACATCATCAGAGAAGCACATATCTACCGTGCTGTCCACAATGTCTGTGATCATCTTGTAGATGGCATCGCGCATGTTCTCGCCGTCCAGAACCTGGCGGCGCTCTTTATAAATAATCTCACGCTGCTCGTTATTTACCGCATCGTAATCAAGCAGGTTTTTACGGATACCGAAGTTATTAAACTCAATCTTTTCCTGTGCCTTCTCGATAGCACTGGAAAGCATTTTATGTTCGATCTGCTCATTCTCAGCAACGCCCAGGGAGGTGAATACCTTCATGAGACGTTCGGAACCGAACAGACGCATCAGATCATCCTCCAGGGAAATGTAAAAACGGGATTCACCCGGATCTCCCTGACGTCCGGAACGACCGCGGAGCTGGTTATCAATACGTCTTGATTCATGGCGCTCTGTACCGATGATCTTAAGACCTCCGGCATCTCTTGCAACCTCGTCCAGCTTAATATCCGTACCACGTCCTGCCATGTTGGTGGCAATGGTAACGGCTCCTGCCTGTCCTGCCTGTGCTACGATTTCAGCCTCCAGTTCATGGAATTTTGCATTCAGTACGTTATGCTGGATTCCCTCTCTTTTCAGCATACGGCTTAACAGCTCGGAAGTCTCAATGGTGATGGTACCCACCAGTACAGGCTGCTGCTTCTCATGCGCTTCCTTTACTGCCTGGACAACGGCATTGAACTTCTCTTTCTTTGTCATATAAACCGCATCGTTCAGGTCCTTACGTGCAACCGGCCTGTTGGTAGGGATCTCAACAACGTCCATTGCATAAATATCACGGAACTCTTTTTCCTCTGTGAGAGCTGTACCTGTCATACCGCCCTTTTTGTCATATTTATTGAAGAAGTTCTGGAAGGTAATGGTTGCCAGAGTTTTGCTCTCACGCTTTACCTTTACATGCTCCTTCGCCTCGATTGCCTGGTGAAGTCCGTCAGAATAGCGGCGGCCCGGCATGATACGTCCTGTAAACTCATCTACGATAAGGATCTCATCATCCTTTACCACATAATCCTGATCCTTGTGCATCAGATTATGAGCACGAAGGGCAAGGATGATGTTGTGCTGGATCTCCAGGTTTTCCGGGTCTGCCAGGTTCTGGATGCTGAAGAATTTCTCAACCTTTTTTACACCCTGTTCGGTAAGGTTTACGATCTTGTCCTTTTCATTGACTACAAAATCGCCTGTCTCAATGACTTCCTCACCCATGATGGCTGCCATCTTTGTCATTTCGTGGCTGGCTTCACCGCGCTCGAGCTGCTGTGCAAGGATGTCGCACACCTCATAAAGCTTGGTGGATTTGCCGCTCTGTCCGGAAATGATCAGAGGGGTACGCGCCTCGTCGATCAGTACGGAGTCAACCTCGTCGATGATACAGTAGTGCAGCTCGCGCTGTACAAGCTGCTCCTTATAGATAACCATATTATCACGGAGGTAATCAAATCCCAGCTCGTTATTTGTAACATAAGTAATGTCGCTGCCATATGCTGCACGGCGCTCCTCTGGCTTCATGTCGTTTAATACAACGCCTACGGTCAGGCCCAGGAACTCGTGAACCTTTCCCATCCACTCAGCATCACGCTTTGCCAGATAGTCGTTAACCGTTACAATGTGTACGCCTCTGCCCTCCAGAGCGTTCAGATAAGCCGGAAGCGTGGAAACCAGGGTTTTACCTTCACCAGTCTTCATCTCTGCGATACGGCCCTGATGAAGGATGATACCGCCGATAAGCTGTACCTGGTAATGCTCCATTCCCAGTACACGTTTCGCAGCCTCACGGACGGTTGCAAAAGCCTCCGGAAGCAGGTCATCCAGTGTCTCTCCTTCTTCCAGACGTTTTTTGTACTGTCTGGTCTTATCCCGAAGTTCTTCATCAGTCAATTTCTGCATCTCAGGACGCAGGCTCTCTATTTTGTTTACCAGCGGCATGATTCTCTTCACTTCACGCTGGCTGTGTGTTCCGAAAACTTTTGAAAACATATTCATGAATCTCTTTTGCTCCTGTTTTGACTTTATTTGATATAACCTAATATATTCTACCATTTTATCACTTTCCTGCCAGGAAAACAATAAATTTTTAATGAACAAAGTATGTGCTGCTGTTCACGGTTGTTTTCCTCCCTTTACCGTGTTGACAGCAGCAGCTTTTCCGTACTAAAATATCCCAAAAGAAACAGGAGGCTTTTCCGCTATGATCTATCTTTTTCCGTCACTGGATACCTTTACTGAAGAGACCCTTTCCCGCGCCCTGCCGTTTCTTCCGCCTGCCCGGCGGGAATACGCACTGCATTTTCGGAGGATTGAGGATCAGAAGCGCACAGTCATCGGTTATCTTCTGCTGGTTTACGGTCTTCGCAAGGAATATGGCATGAGAAAGCTTCCTGATATTTCCTTAAGCCCATCCGGAAAACCCTGCCTTATAGGAAAGAATATGCCCTTTTTCAGCATCAGCCACAGCGGCAGTTATGTAGGCTGCGCTCTGCACCACAGTGAAATAGGGCTGGATATCCAGCAGACTGTTCCCCTCCGCCCTGCCGTTGTGCGACGTATATGCACCCCGGAAGAAAAGCTATCCATCGTCACAGACGAAGATTTCTGCCGTCTGTGGACAAAAAAAGAAAGCGCCGTAAAGCTCACCGGAGAGGGAATCACAGGTGATTTCCGTGATATCCTCCTGCTTCACCCGGAGATCCATACGGTCAGCCTTCCTTTGGAAAAGGGGAAATATTATCTCTCTTACAGTTTTATGTAAACTCTTTGTTTCGCCCTATTATGAATAAAATGGAGTACTTTCCTACGAAACTAGAAAATGCCCGAGAATACGTCTGTACTCCCGGGCGGCTTTTGTACTTTATCAGCCCTTATAAAACTTCGGATGCTTTTATACCTCCGGCTCGATCAGCCCGTAGGTGTTTCCTTTTCTCTTGTAGACAACGTTTACCTGGTCTGTCTCTGCATTGCAGAATACGAAGAAGTTATGTCCTAAAAGCTCCATCTGTACACAGGCATCTTCCGGATACATGGGTTTAATGTCAAACTTCTTGGTACGGATGATCTTAACCTCTTCATCCTCCTCGTAATCCTTGTCCAGATATGCTTTCTGGAAGCTTGCGGCAGCCTGCTGCTTGTCCACAATTTTATTTTTGTATTTCCGGAGCTGGCGTTCGATTACTTCCTCTACCAGATCAATGGACACGTACATGTCGTTGCTTACCTGCTCGGAACGGATGATATTTCCCTTTACAGGGATCGTCACTTCAATTTTCTGTCTTTCTTTTTCCACACTTAAAGTTACTACAACTTCGGTGTCAGGAGTGAAATACCTTTCCAGCTTTCCAAGCTTGTCCTCTACTGCTGTTCTAAGCCCTTCCGTTACTGGTATATTTTTTCCGCTGATTATAAAATTCATGCTTCCATCCCCTTTGCTGTTTGATAAGCTTATTATAACACATCGGCGTGAATATTAGTATCATTTTATAATAAATTCACCATTTTTTCAAAAGGTATTGGTCCGCCGAAAATGTCCAGCGCACTGCCTACAGTCACATCAAGTTTCCCGCCTGCTGCCCTCCGCAGAGTTTCCACATCCTCCAGTGAACCTACACCACCTGCATAGGTGACAGGACGTGCCTTATACTGCCCCAGAAGCGCAGCCAGTTCCTTCTCAATGCCCTTCGCCTTCCCCTCCACATCTACTGCATGGATGAGAAATTCATCACAATGGCTGCCCAGCTCCTCCATCAGATCAAGCGTAACCGGGACCTGGGTAAACTTCTGCCAACGGTCCGTCACAATATAATAATGGTCATCTTTTTTCCGGCAGCTTAAATCCAATACCAGCTTCTCACGCCCTGCACTCTTTTCCATTCTTTCCAGATTTTCCCAGGAAATCTGTCCATCCTTAAAAACAAATGAGGTAACGATCACATGGCTCGCTCCTGCATCTAAGTATTCTGCAGCGTTTTCCGGGTTTACTCCGCCACCAAGCTGCAGACCTCCCGGATAAGCTCCAAGCGCCAGAAAAGCCTGCTGTTTGGTAGCTTCGTAATACGGGGAATCTGCGCCGTTTAAAAGGACCACATGACCGCCTCTTAATCCCGCATCACGGTACATTCTGGCATAAAAAGCCGCGTCCTGCTCTGACACAAAGTTTTCCTTTGCCTGATCCCCTGCGTCCTTCAGGCTTCCTCCCACGATCTGTTTTACTTTTCCATTATGTATATCAATGCATGGCCGGAATTTCATATTTACCTCCTGCGCCGTACCTGCGTATCACTGCAAGGTTACGGCTTTTCTTTTCATGCATTGATAATAGCATCAAATCCTGGGTTCTGCAATCTCTGACTGCAAATCTCCCGTATACTATCTTCCCTCGGTTGCGTTTCCTACTGCATCGCCTACATCTTCCACAGCATCACCTACGCCGTCACCCAGGTCCTTTACACTGTTGCCCAGCTCACCGGAAACTGTGCCGTCTCCGTTATTGTTTTCGTCAACAGCGGTATCATCTGTGACCGGTGTATCTGTGTTGTCTGCTGCATTGTCTGCTGCTGTATCGCCTGCTGCGTTATCTGCTGCATTGTTGGCCGCATTATCTGCCCCATTGTCTGCCGCATTATTTTCCGCTGCGTTATCTGCATCGCCAGCCGTAGTATCATCGTTAGCAGCATTGTCATCGGTTACTGTGTCATTGGCCTCGTCGGTTGCTGTGTTGTCGTTTGTACCACAGGCAGTAAATGCGCATAATGTAAATACAAGTAAGGTGCCTGTCAGAATAGCTTTGAATTTTTTCATTCTATCTGTCTCCTTTTCCTTGAAAGTTGATTTATATTCCTAATATGCACATTTTACCGAATCCTATTCTGAGAAGCCGAAAAAATTTTTTTAACTTTATTTTAAAAGCGCTTTCATCACTCCGTAATAGCACTCTGCTGCTCCGAAAAGCTGTGACAGCTCCACATATTCATCTGCCGTGTGCGCCAGATTTTCCCTGGACGGTCCCAATCCCAGTGTTTTAAATCCCTTTTCTCCTGCATAATGGCTTCCGTTTGTACAAAAGCTATACTGGGTTAATTTTGGAGAATAGCCGGAATTTTTTAATTCCTCTTCGATTTTCCTGATGTATTCCTCTTCCGGAGGATAATACCAGCCCGGGAAAAAGCGCTCTCCCTGAATTTCCGCTCCGGTATAGCATTTTTCTTTTCCTGTGGAAAAGGAAACCTTTGCACGAAGCTCTTTATCTTCCTCCATTTTTTCACGGATCACTGCCTGAATAGGCGCAAGCACACTCTCCCGTGTTTCCCCGGTAAGCAGGCGGCGGTCAAAGGTTGCCCGGCAGTATTCCGGCACTACGGATGCTCCCGGATAAGGCGCGGAAATGATGTCAGTCAGCTCCAAAATCCCCTTGCCCAGCTTTTCATGTACCGGAGGCTGGATTTTTTTGATTTCAGGAAGAAGCTCACACATCTTCATCACTGCATTGATCCCTTTCTCCGGGTTTGCGGAATGGGCCGCTTTTCCAAAAGTTTCCAGAACAATCTCCGCCCTGCCTCTCTGACCTGTTTTCAGGTTCAGCTCAGAGGCCTCTCCAATGATTACATAATCCGGTTTTACGATCTCGCTGATGCTTCTGGCAGCCACACCCTCAAAGCACTCCTCATGCACCACTCCTGCCAGGTAAAGCTCCCCGGCAAAATCCCGTCCAAAATCCTCTGCGAAAAAAGCTGCGGCAGACAAAAAGGCTGCTACTGCTCCCTTCATATCAGAGGTTCCCCTTCCATAAAGCCTGTCATTCTCCACAACAGGCGTGAAGGGATCATGGGTCCAGGCTTCCGGATTTTCTGCCGGAACCGTATCCATATGTCCGTCAAAAAGTACTCTGCTGCCCGTGCGGTTTCCCGTAATCCTGCCGATCACATTGCCGTATGGATCCACCATTACTTCATCAAAAAGGTGCGCCTTCATATATTCTGACACTTCCTTTGCCACAGCTTCCTCCTCGCCGGAGTAGCTGCGGGCGGAAATCAGTTTTTTGCACAGCGCAAGGACTTCGTTTTTTCTTTTTTCTGTCAGCTTCATATTTCGCTCCCTTCCGTAACCACCTGGCCGCAGCCCGGATTCCTCCACACATCCTTTTCTACAACGATCTGACCATTCACCAAAACATAGTCGAATCCGGTGCACAGCTTATCCGGATGTTCAAAATCTGCAGGCACAGCAAGCTTTTCCAGATGAAATACATTGATGTCCGCCGGCATTCCTGCCTCCAGTGTACCACGTTTTATCCCCAGCACCCGGGCGGGCTTTGCCGTCATTTTGTAAACCGCATCCTCAATGGAAAAAATTCTTTTGTCCCTTACATAGTCTGTCAAAAGCTTTGGAAACGCCCCGCAGACCCTTGGATGGTATTTGCCTCCTGCCGGATAAATAGCATCGGATATCAGGTTTGCCCTCTCATCAGAAAGGAAAAACAGCATATCCTCCTCCGAAGCAATGGTATCCAGCATGGTCACCCTGCACTTTTCAGCCAGAAGGATGTCATACAGGGTTTCATAGGGATCCCTCCCAAGCCTTCCCGCAATCTCTGCGATGGACTGGCCTGCATAAGAACCATATTCCTTCGTATGGAGAGTGCTGGCATAAATTCGCTCAAACCCTGCCAGCTCCACAATATTCTCAAACTCCCGGGAAGGCTTCTGTAGGATTTCCGTCAGGTATCTGCGATAATCCGGATCTGCCAGGTGCTCTAAAATGGCCTGTGTTCCCCCTTGCTGACACTGGGGCGGCAGCACATGGACAAGCTGAGTGGAGCCTGTGAGATAAGGGTAAAGATCAAAGTCCACTTTTACACCCTGGCTGGCAGCCTCATCAAAAAGCCGCAGTATCTCTCTCGGCGTTTCTCCCCAGTTTTTCTTTCCGATACATTTCAGATGGCTGATATGTACAGGAATGTTGAGTGCTTTTCCGACGGAAATAATCTCCTTCATAGAAGGCAAGATTCCATCTCCCTCATTTCTCACATGGACCGTGATGGGGGTATTCCCGTTTTTCAAAGGCTGGAGCGCTTCCACCAGGCCGTCCCTGTCATACTCAAATTCCGGCGCGTAAGCGATTCCCAGGCTCACCCCCAGGGCTCCTGCTTCCAAGGCTTCCTCCATCGCCTTCCACACCTCCCGAAGCTCTGTCCGGGAAAGCTTTCCCGTTTCATAGCCTTTGACACCGGCGCGAATGGTGCCGTTTCCGACCAGCATTCCGGTGTTTACGCTTCGTTTCACCCTGCGCAGCGCCTCCATGTACTCCTTCATGTCAGAAACAGGCGGTGCCGCAGCAACATCCCTCGGCGGATTTCCCGTTACGCTGCTTAGAAAAGCCGTAATTTCCTCCTGGTATTTTCTCCCTGCCGGAGCAACGGAAAGACCACAGTTTCCGTTTACAACTGTGGTCAATCCTTGTCTGTTTAAAAGCTCATCGTCACCGTTTCGCAAAGCCTCCCAGTCGCCATGGCGGTGAATGTCAATAAATCCCGGCGTCACATAGCTGCCTGCCGCATCCAGGATCTTCTCCGCAGAAACCTCCCGTTCAGGCTCCGGGGTGTGAAAAACCTCTGCGATTTTTCCGTTCTTCACACCGATGGCGCCAGGAAAAGCTTTTTCTTTTTTTCCGTTTACAATGAAACCATTTTTTATAAGATAATCAAACATTTTTATCATCCGCTTTTCTGTGGGGCTTTTAATCCTCTTTTACATAATTTGCGCCCAGTTTAGCCGGAACATTGAACTGTTTTCTGCAAACCGTTAGCACGATTACCAGAATATATGGCAGAGCGCTGAACAGCTCGCTCGGAATCGAAGCATTTCCCAACGCTCTCACGTAGGTTCCCAGGGCATCGGAAATACCGAAAATAATGCCGAAGATCAGCGCTCCCACAGGATTCCAGTTTCCTAAGAAGCAGATTCCAAATGCGATCCAGCCTCGTCCGCCGATAATCTCCACATTATACATTCCCACATTGCAAAGTGAGTAGTAGGCTCCGGCAATGCCGCCCATGCAGCCTGCTACTGCCACAGCCAGGAATCTGGTTTTTGCCACATTGATTCCCGCTGCGTCTGCTGCCTCAGGATTTTCTCCGCAGGAACGCATGGACAATCCCAGCGATGTTTTATAGATTACAAAGAAAATAATCGGAACCAGAATATACGTAAGGTACGTAATGATATTCTGCGAAAACAGAACCTGCCCGATCACAGGGATTTTTGACAGCAGCGGAATTTTTATCACCGGAAGAGGCGATACTTTAAGCGGCACCGTCTGCACACCGAAAATAACACGGTAGAAGAAGGTACAGAAGCCTGTTATCAATATAGAGATCGCAGTTCCCATTACGATCTGGTGCTGGTTCATATAAATCGTTGTGGCACCATAAAGAAGGGACACCAAAAGACCGCATCCCATAGCAGCCAAGAAACCTACAAGCATATTTCCTGAGAGATATGCGCCGATAAAGCCTCCCCAGGCTCCGATCAGGAAAATACCCTCAACAGCCGTAACCATCATTCCGGTGCGTTCTGCAAGCACCTCGCCCAATGCCCCCAGAATCAGAGGCGTACTCATAAAAAATGCTCTGGATATCAAATTCACAAATATCTGCATATCATGCCTCTCCTTCCTTCAGCTTCTGCTGTTTCATTTTACGGATTTCCAGCTTATGTCTCACAAAGAAGGACATGAGCACAAACAGCATTACAAATCCCAGCATTACATCAATAACGCTGGCAGGTGCGTCCGTAGAATGCCCAAGGGCCGTACCGCCTACCTGCAGGGCACCAAAAAGGAGCGCTGCAAAAATAATACCGATAGGGTTTGCGTTGGCCATGATCGCAATACCGATACCATAGGAACCAATATCGGATTCAAAGCCCGTCAAAAGCATATGCTGCATACCGTTGATTTCCGTGAAGCCTGCCAGTCCTGCAATGGCACCGCTGATAAAAAATGCGGTCATACACATTTTTTTCGGATTAATACCAGACATAGCTGCTGCATCCTGGTTCAGGCCGGTTACCCTTACCCGGTAACCCAATGCGGTATGGTACAGGATAAACCAGATCAGAACTGCCGCTGCCAGTGAGATCACGATTCCCAGGGAAACGGAGGTTCCCGGAAGAATCTTAGGCAGCCAGGCGGACGCATCAATATATTTTGTCTTGATATATTCATGCTTTGGCTCCTGAAGCACAGTACGCAGCAGAAGCTGCATCACATACTGCACCACGTAAGTGGACATCATACTTACCAGGAACTCATTGGCATTAAATTTCGCTTTTAAAAATCCGATGAGCAGACCGATCAGACCGCCGCCCAGCACACTTGCTGCAAAAGCACAGAGCAGCACTACCACGCCCGGAACCTTTGTCTCCAGTGCCAGTGTGGTTGCCACAGCGCAGATACAGCCTACATAAAACTGTCCCTGAGCGCCGATGTTATAGAGATTTGCCTTGTAGGTAAAGGCAAAAGCAAGGCTGGTGAGGATCAGCGGCGTGGTTTTTACCAGGATATTTCCCATGGTAAACTTATCGGAAAATGTCTCTGTCAGCATGATGACCAGAGAATCAATAGGATCTACTCCAAGGAGCGGCAGAAACGCAAAGCTCATTGCCAGACCCAGGATAATCGCCAGGAATGTCCACAGAAGAAAATCTTTTACTTTTCCTTTTTGCATTACGCACTCTCCTCCTTATCCGGCTGAAAGCCTGCCATCAGAAGACCGATCTTTTCTGTGGTAAGCTCGCCATTTTTATAGATTCCCATGATCTTTCCCTTATACATAACCGCTATGCGGTCAGACAGGGCAAAAATTTCCGAAAGCTCCGTGGAGATCAAAAGAACCGATTTTCCCTTTTCCTTTTCGGTAAGTATGGTTTTGTGAACATAGTTAATGGCGCCAAGATCAAGTCCTCTGGTGGGCTGGTCAAATATGATCACTTTATCCCCCATGTCCACCTCTCTGGCCACTACTACCTTCTGCTGGTTTCCTCCCGACAGGCTTCCTGCAGTTACGCTGTGGTCCGGCGCTTTGATGGCATATTTTTTGATACAATCCTCCGTGTACTGGTGAAGCTTTTTCCAATTAATGATCCCATGGCTCACCCAGTCTTTCAGATAGCTTGACTTCATCAGCATGTTTTCCGAAAGGCTCATGTCTGCCACCATGGCGTAGCGATGGCGGTCCGAGGCAGTATATCCAATTCCCATGGCAATCCGATCCTTTACGGTTGTACCTGTAATATCCTTTCCGTCCAAAAGGATCTTTCCGGAAGTGATATCCGCTGCTCCGTACAAGGCTTCGCACAGCTCCTCCTGTCCGTTGTCTGATACACCAGCAACGCCCAGTACCTCTCCCTCATGGATGACAAAATTGATATTATCAAGTACAGGTGCCTGACTTTTTTTCTGTATCGTAAGATTCTCCACAGAAAGCCGTACCTTTTTGTCCGAAAGATCTTCCAGTCCCGGTGTTTTCAGGTTTTCCAGGGAACGGCCAATCATCATATGCGCCAGTTCCTTTTCGTTGGTGTCCTCGCGCTTTACGGTTCCGCATATCTTACCGTTTCTCATAACCACTATGGTGTCGGAAACCTGCATGACCTCTTTCATTTTATGGGTAATGAACACAACGGAATTGCCTTTTGCAACATAGCTTTTTACAAATTCCATCAAGGTGTCAATTTCCTGAGGTGTCAAAACCGCGGTAGGCTCATCCATGATCAGGATTCTGGCATTTAAGTAAAGAGCTTTTAAGATTTCAACCTTTTGCTGTGTTCCCACAGAAAGATTGCGGATATATTCCCCTGCCGGAACGTCAAAGCCGTACTGCTTTGCCAGAGCCTCGATTTCCTTTTCTTTCGCCTTGATGTCCAGCTTTCCTTTGCAGTTGCCAAGAATAATATTCTCCGTCACTGTATGAGCAGGCACCAGTGAAAAATGCTGCTGAATCATGGAAATTCCCAGACCCATGGCCTCCTTGGGCGAAGATATTTTCCTCTCCTGCCCGTCGATCAGGATTTCTCCTGAGGTTGCATGATAAAGGCCGTAAAGGATTTTCATAATGGTACTCTTTCCAGCTCCGTTTTCTCCGAGAAGAGCTACCACTTCTCCCTTATGGATGGTGATGGAAACATCGTCATTTGCCAGAACCTTGGCGAACCGCTTTGTGATATGCTTTAATTGAATGACAGCCTCGCTCATTTCTGCATCATCCTTTCTATTAAAAAAAATTGGCAGTGCTGTGACACACTGCCAATCTGAATACTATTTATTCCTCAGAAAAATACTGTGTAAAATCAACATTTCCGGCAGTGATATCTTCAACAGCTTTTTCTACTGCTTCTTTGCACTCGTCAGAGCATGCATCGGAGAAGATCGGCTCGAATACGCCTTCTGCAACGCCCACTTCCTGTGCGCCGGTAAGCTCACCCTTTGCAACGCCTTCAATGATCCAAGGATAAACATTTACCCAGTTCATATTGATAGAAGCAACTACGCTGTCGCTCTCTTCGTTTTTGTTAGCTGCAAATGCAACAAATTTAGCGTCTTTTTCGTCTGTAGACTGAATTGCTCCGGAGGTACCCTCGTTGGAGTAGCAGAATACAGTGTCTGCGCCGTTATCGATCATCTGGTCTGCCATGGATTTTGTAGCGGAAACATCTGTCCAGGTATTTACGAAAGAACGTGTTGTGGTAAATTCAAGTCCTCTTTCCTCACAAACAGCCTTTGCTGCTCCATCATAGGTATCCATCAGCTTAACCATAGGTGCGTTGGATTCGCCGCCCATTACTGCAAAGTTTCCGTTCTCAGTAGCATAGCCGGCAACAATACCTGCAAGATAGGAGCCTTCGTACTCTTTCGGGAATACAGGAACCATATTATCAGACTCGCTTACCTGTCCATTAATAACAGTATAAATGGATTCCGGATACTGCGGAGCTACTGCTGCACAAGCCTCATCAAACTGGCTTCCTGCGGACATGATCAGATCGTAGCCTTTCTCACCGTATTCGGTAAAGGTAGACTCAAACTCTTCAACAGGAACGGATTCTACAACCTCGATGGAAGTTCCAAGCTGCTCATCGCAGGCTTTTGCGCCTGCATTATTGCTGGCGTTCCAGCTCTGGTCATCAATGCTTCCCGGAAGGATCAGAACAATTTTCATAGATGCGTAATCCGGTTCTTCTGCCAATACCGGCACTGCTGTGAGAGTCAAAGCTCCACATAAGGCTGCTGCTGCAAAAAATGCTTTCTTCATGTTTTTTCCTCCTTATAATTCAGGCTGACCGCGAATTTCCATATCCAGATGCTGATTTTTTTCCATCGAACCGCATGATGTGATAAAGAAAAAGGGCGCAGACCCAAACTATGGAGTCTACGCCTTTGTAATCACAGTCCCTGTTTTTTGATAGACTAAGTATAACACATACCAGTAACGAATTCAATATTTTTTTTGCAAAATAAATAATTTTTTTTAGATAATCTCAAATTTTTTTAGTTACAATTATGCCGAATATCATCCGTTGATGACATCACTCATGTCATATTTACCAGCCGGCTTTCCTGCCAGGAATTTAGCGGCCTCCACAGCTCCTTTTCCGAAAACAGCCTTGGAATATGCTGTGTGCTTGAACTCGATCACCTCGTCCGGTCCGGCGAAAATAATCTCGTGATCGCCCACAATAGTTCCTCCGCGGACTGCTGAAATACCGATTTCCTTTGCATCACGCTGCTCTCTGCGCTGGCTGCGGTCATACACATAGTGATACTGATTATCCATAGCCTCATTCAGACTGTCTGCCAGAGCAAGGGCTGTGCCGCTCGGCGCATCCAGTTTCAGCTTGTGATGGCGCTCCACGATCTCCATATCAAAACCTGCCGCTGCCAGAACCTTTGCCGCATCCTGGATCAGCTTCAGAAGGGTGTTGATTCCCAGAGACATATTGGCAGATCTTAAAACAGCAACCTTTTCGGATGCCCGCTCTACCTTTGCAAGCTGTTCTTCACTTAAGCCTGTTGTACACAGAACAACAGGAATCTGGCGCTTCACACTGTAATCCAGGAGAGCGTCCACTGCTTTTGCAGATGAAAAATCAATGATCGCATCTGCTTCTGTCTGACAGGCATCCATATCCGTAAAGACCGGATAGCTGTTCTTTCCCTGGTCTGCTATATCAATTCCAGCAACGATCTCTGCATCCGGATCTTTTTCCACAAGGCCGGAAATCACCTGACCCATGTGACCGTTGCAGCCGTGCATAATAATTTTTACCATTTGTATCTCCCTTTCTATGATTCTGCTGCTTTATGCAAGTTTGATTCCAAAATCCTTCAGTGCCTTTGCAAGCTTCTCCTCGTTCTCCGGTTCCATTTCGCACAGCGGCATGCGGGTAGGGCCAACCTTCCAGCCCATAAGATTCAGAGCTGCCTTAACCGGGATCGGGTTTACCTCACAGAAGAGAGCATTGACCAGCGGGATGGCATCCAACTGGATCTTTGCAGCTCCTTCAAGGTCACCTTCCAGGAATTTCATAACCATGTCATGGGTTTCTTTTGGCGCAACGTTGGAAAGTACGGAAATTACGCCTAAACCGCCCAGTGACAGAATAGGTAGCACCTGATCGTCATTGCCGGAGTAAAGCTCTAAACAGCCGTCTGCCATGGACATCATCTTTGCGATCTGGGACAGATCGCCGCTTGCAGCCTTGATTCCAACGATATTTTTTACATTTTTTGCCAGTGTTACCGCAGTTGCCGGCTGGATGTTGCAGCCTGTGCGGCTGGGCACATTGTACATAATGATCGGAGTTTCCGAAACCGCTTCTGCGATTGCGGTATAATGTCTGATCAGACCCTTCTGGGTTGCTTTATTATAATATGGAGTCACGATCAGCAGGGCATCCGCACCATAGGATACAGCCTCCTTAGACATCATAATGGCAGTTTCTGTACAGTTGGAACCTGTTCCCGCAATAACCGGAACACGCTTTGCCACCTTATCAATTGCAAACTTGATCGTCTGTAAATGCTCTCCGTGTGTCAAAGTAGAAGATTCACCTGTCGTTCCGCAGATGATGATCGCATCGGTGCTGTTGGCAATCTGAAACTCCAGCAGCTCCTCCAGCTTCTCGTAATTCACCTTTCCGTCTTCATGCATCGGGGTTACTATTGCAACGCCTGCTCCTTTAAAAATTGCCATTTCGTTTCCTCCTCTTCTTTCTTTAGCAGCTTCTATTATTATTTTTCCTCGGTGGTCATAGTGGTAACACTGTCCACATATTCCTCCATGCTTTCCGGCATCGTCCTGCCTGTCATAATGATATGCATGGACTCATCTTTCAGCTTCAGGATATCTGTGATCATCTCCGTTGTGGCAATGCCATTATCCAAAAGCCCCAGAATCTCATCCAACACCAGGAAATCACATTCCCGGGTGGCAATGACCTTTCGCGCAAAATTAAGTCCGTTCAGGATATTGCGTTTTTCCTCATCCTTCTCCTGTTCGTTCAACTCATCGTAACAGGTTTCCATCTTCTCAAACCGGAAAATCTTAATGTCCAGATTGTCCAGCTCTTCCAGAAAATCAAGCTCCTGCTTCTCGCTTCCCTTTAGGAACTGGATGATGATCACACTTTTACCCTGTGTGGAAGCCCTCAGGCTCTGACCCATAGCCAGGGTCGTCTTTCCTCTGGCATTTCCACAGTAAACTTCCGTTAATTCTTTTTCCATAGCAATTCCTCTTATTGTTAATGCAGGTATGTTTATACCTGAAGTCCCGGAGTCTCCTCCCGGTGATGCCTGGCGCCACACATCCTGCCGCCATAAGCCTCTGCCTTTGGGAGCAGCGACTTTCTTATATGGCGCAAGATATGCCAATTTAATATGATTATATTACCTCAGATTGGGAAGAATTGCAAGCCTGGTATAATGTCCATTTGCGTCACTGCAAATTCCCCCCTGAAATGCCTCACATAATATTACCAAAGCACAGTGATACGGACTATTCAATATATTCCAGTTTGCTCACCGAAACCTCATAAGCGGTCCGCTTTTCCGTCTCATTTTCCCCAATCCGCTTCATATATTCCCGACTTTGGATCCTTCCCCAGATCAGTACATGTCCGCCCACCTCAAAAGCAGAGGCATAGCGGGCGTTTCTCCCCCAGCATATGCACGGTATGTAATCAGATTTTCCATAGGGTCTGTTTACTGCCAATAAAAGGTCAGCGATTTCCCTTCCAAGAGGGGTTTTCCGGTAAACAGGAGGTTTACAGATGTATCCGTCCAGAAAAATCTGGTTCACCGGAATGGTATCGTCCTCTTCCTCCACAAATTTCAGTTCCCGTGCAAAAACCGAAAGCACCAAACGGTTATGTTTTTCCTCGTGCCGGTTATAGGAACGGAATTGTCCGTGAATTTCAATATATTCCCCTACATAATCCTGTGTGATATCCACAAGCCTTTCAGAAACCATAACCGGAATCCGGTCCTCGGAATCACTTAATCTTTTCACCAGAAGCTCCATTGTATAGAAGCCCTCCCCAAATACCTGGTGACTGAACGTAAAGCCGGTAACGATTTTCCCCATAATCGAAACCTGATTGTTTTCAATAATTTTATCTGCCATGATGTAGTTCTCCTTCCTCTTTCACTTTGTCTGTAGACTTAAGCCATGCCATGGCCATGGTCGCCATGATACGGCTGGTTGATTTGGTCTATATTTATGTATGTTCGCAAAAACATGTTTAGAACCAAAAATTGAAAAAATTTTTTTCAACACCTTGTATTCTGCGAAAAATGTGGTAAACTGGAAAATCGGACAAGAATATGAGAAAAATACATTAATATAGAAATAAAAGAAAGGATTTCGATTTTTATGAAGACGAAACGCGAAGATGTACGCAACGTAGCCATTATTGCACACGTTGACCATGGCAAGACCACTCTGGTGGATCAGCTTCTGAAGCAGAGCGGTGTTTTCCGCGAAAATCAGGAGGTTCAGGAACGCGTCATGGATTCCAATGACATTGAAAGAGAGCGCGGTATCACGATCCTCTCCAAAAATACTGCTGTGCATTATAAAGATGTAAAAATCAACATCATCGACACCCCTGGCCATGCAGATTTCGGCGGTGAAGTAGAGCGTGTACTGAAAATGGTGGACGGCGTTATCCTTCTGGTTGATGCCTTTGAAGGCGCTATGCCCCAGACCAAGTTTGTTTTAAAAAAGGCTCTGGAGCTTGATCTCCACGTAATCGTTTGCATTAATAAAATTGATCGCCCTGAGGCACGTCCCGATGAGGTTGTGGATGAAGTACTTGAACTTCTTATGGATCTTGGCGCTTCCGATGAGCAGCTTGACTGTCCGTTCCTCTATGCTTCCGCGAAGACAGGCCATGCTGTACTTGACTTAAAGGATACCCCGGAAAATATGGCTCCGCTTTTTGAGGCTATTTTGAAATATATTCCTGCTCCCGAAGGTGATCCGGAGGCGGACACTCAGGTACTGATCAGTACCATTGATTATAATGAATATGTGGGACGTATCGGAGTTGGAAAGGTAGAAAATGGTACCATCGCTGTCAACCAGGAGCTGACTCTTTTGAATCATCACGATGCAGATAAAAAGCAGAAGGTAAAGATCAGCAAGTTATATGAGTTTGACGGACTGAACAAGGTGGAGGTAAAGGAGGCATCCATCGGTTCAATCGTGGCGCTTTCCGGTATTTCAGAAATCCATATCGGTGATACCCTGTGCGGCGGGGAAAATCCGGAGGCTATTCCTTTCCAGAAGATATCTGAGCCGACCATTGCTATGAATTTCATTGTAAATGACAGCCCTATGGCAGGACAGGAAGGAAAATATGTAACCTCCCGCCACCTTCGCGACAGGCTGTACAAGGAGCTGAATACCGACGTAAGCCTTCGTGTGGAGGATACGGACACCACGGAGTGCTTTAAGGTTTCCGGGCGCGGTGAGCTGCATCTTTCCGTGCTGATCGAGAATATGAGACGTGAGGGCTATGAATTTGCTGTCAGCAAGCCGGAGGTACTGTACCGATTCGATGAGCGCGGCAAAAAACTGGAGCCTATGGAGATTGCTTATGTGGATGTACCGGAGGAATTTTCCGGTACGGTGATCCAGAAGTTAAGTGAACGTAAAGGCGAGCTGCAGGGAATGAGTACTGCAAGCGACGGCTCCGTGAGACTGGAGTTCCACATTCCTTCCAGAGGACTGATTGGTTTCCGCGGAGATTTTTTGACCTCCACAAAGGGTACCGGTATCCTGAATACGATTTTTGACGGTTACTCTCCTTACAAGGGAGATTTCCAGTACAGAAAGCAAGGCTCTCTCATTGCATTTGAGGCAGGAGAGGCAGTCACCTACGGTTTGTTCGCAGCCCAGGAGCGTGGTGCTCTGTTTATCGGACCTGGTGAAAAGGTGTATGCCGGAATGGTCATTGGACAGAACGGCAAGGCTGAGGATATTGAGTTGAACGTATGCAAGACCAAGCACCTGACTAACACCCGTTCCTCCTCTGCCGACGAAGCCCTGAAGCTGACTCCGCCGAAAATCCTTAGCCTGGAGCAGTCCATTGAGTTTATTGATACGGATGAGCTTCTGGAGGTCACTCCGAAAAGCCTGCGTATCAGAAAGAGGATCCTGGATTCCAGAGACAGGAAGAGAGCTGCATTTAGAAAGAGCTGATATAAGATATTTCGATAGTTGCTGAAGAGCCAATCCAATTTTTCCGCTAAGTAAGCATTTCGATGAAATTTAACAAAAACTGCCTGTCAGATCATATTTGTACTCTGACAGGCAGTTTTTTGCGTATTAATTTCCATCCAACAGCAGATTATTTAGCTTCCCTAATCTTCCCCGATATGCAATTCCCTGCAGAGCTGCTTTCTATATGCCGCATCCTGCGTAGCACGTTTCAAATCCTCCAAGCGGTTTTCTTCCAGAAGGATTGCTGTAAGATCCGCAAAGGTTTTCTGCCCCTGTTCTATTCCTCGTTCTATTCCTTCCTCTCTGCCTTTCTCAATGCCTTGTTTTAATATGGTCTTTGCTTCATAATCCAATATCTGTCCGCCCATGATCTCCTTCACCCCTTTCCGAACCCTTTCATAGCCGGAAGCTATATTTTCGGCCACCTTTTTACTCATATCTATGATTGCGCACTTTTCATATTCGCCGAATTTTCCTTCCAAGCATAGTTTGTCCAGACGTTCAACCATAGATATGTATTCTTCCTTTAGCAGTTCCAGCTTTTCCTCGTCTCTTTCGTATTCTGAGAATCTGCTTTCATGGGTAAAAATATAAAAAGGCAGAAGAAACAGCAGTTCTTTTTCGAAAATTTCATCCAAAGTATATTTCCTCATCTTCATTACGGGAATCGGATATTCTATGGTTCCGCCCGGTGTTTTAATACGGATTTTCATATTTTCCGGAGTGGATCCGCCTCCCCGCAGGGACAGCACTGCAGAATTTGGGAACTCCACCTCCAAAACCTCCCCGGTAATTTCTCCTTCATCAAGTGCTATCTGTGCATCGTACTCAAAAATCCGAACCAGGATTCTTTTATCTTCTGTGCTTTGGCATTCCCAGTGATACCTCTTTTTCTTTTCGTCCACTACGACAAAACAGGTATCTGTGATCCTTTTATCCTCTTCACCATCTTGCTGGTTTATGAAATGTTCGTTGGGAGAAAAAACAATTTTCTCCTTTCCGGTATAGTGTTCCCCGAAAACTTCATTCAGCAATGGTAAAGCCAGACTACTGCAGTCATTAAGTAAAGTACGAAATACATCATCATATGGTGTATTTGACATTACATCACCCGCTTCCTTTTTATATTCTGCAGCTCATCACCAGAAAGCTTACGCACTTCTGTTATAGCTATCGTACCACAAAAATCATCTTCTGCCAACCCTTGGAACCTATGCCTTCAAACAAAGACAGCACCCCACGAAAGAGTGCTGTCTGATTCTATTTGAGTTTTTTACAGTCCGAATTCCTCTGCCAGCTTTTTGAATTGCGGAAGGGAATTGATGATGGTGTCATAGGAAACACAGTAAGCCAGTCTCACATAGCCCGGGCAGGCGAAGGAGCTTCCCGGTACCATCAGGATATTGTATTTCTTTCCTGCTTCGCAAAATTCCTTTTCATTTGCGACAGGAGATTTCACAAAGAGATAAAAGGCTCCCTGAGGCTTGATGCACTCAAAGCCCAGCTCCTTTAATCCATTGTAAAGAGCCAGACGGTTTTTGTCGTATGCGGCAACATCTACCTCTGCATCTACGCAGCGACCGATAACCCGCTGGATCAAGGACGGAGCGTTTACGCTTCCAATAGTACGGTTTGCGATCGCAGCCGCTGTGATCATCTCCTCGCTTCCGTCCGCCTCATCCGGAATTACAAGATAGCCGATACGCTCTCCCGGCAGAGACAGGGATTTGCTGTAGGAATAGCCCACGATCGTGTTTGCATAGTATTTTGTCAGATACGGAACTTCTACACCATCATAAGCAAGCTCTCTGTATGGTTCATCGGAGATCAGATAGATCACTGTTCCGAATTCCTTCTGCTTCTCCTCCATAATAGAAGCCAGCTTCTTAATAGTTTCCTCCGAATATACCACTCCTGTAGGGTTGTGGGGTGTGTTTACGATAACCGCTTTTGTCTTTGCCGTAATCTTCTGTGCAAACTCCTCCAGATTAGGCTGGAAAGTCTCTGTATCAGGGGAAACCTCCACAAGCACACCGTCGTAATTTTTTACATATGCGCCATATTCCAGGAAATACGGGGCAAATACGATCACCTCTTCGCCCGGATTCAGGATCGTCTTAAATGCCACGTTCAGACCGCTGGCAGCACCTACGGTCATGATCAGGTTTTTCGCTGCAAAGGCAGTGCCAAAACGGCGGTTCAGAGACTCCCCGATAGTCTGGCGCACGTCCTCAAAGCCTGCATTGCTCATATAACCGTGCAGGAAGGTAGGCTCCTCCTCGTTCACCAGGTCGATGATCGCCTGACGCACACAGTCCGGCGCCGGGACGCTTGGATTTCCCAGGCTGAAGTCAAACACGTTTTCTGCCCCGTAAATTGCACGGAGACGGTTGCCCTCCTCGAACATCATACGAATTGCCGAGTTATTTTGTACATAAGGTTTCATTTTTTCTGCTATCATTTCTAATCTCTCCTTTTTTCCCAGAAGGCAGCTCGAACAGGATACTCTCTTTTATGCAAGAGCTTCCATGCCGACCTTCAATGCCTTTTTGTTCAGCTCCAGGAATTTTGCCTTTATATTTGCCTCTAAAATACTATCCCAGTCAATATGCTCCAGTCCCATTGCTTTAATAATGGTGCCAAGAAGAATGATATTAGCTGCCTTTTCATTTCCAAGCTCCTGTGCCAGACGGGTGGCGTCCACCACCTTTGCCTTTACATGTGCTTGGATTTCATCCAATACATCATCCGGGTAAACCTCGTCTCCGGTAATAACAGACATGGATGGGATTTCCTCATTATTTACAACAAGGGTACCATCCTCCTTCAGATAGTCCAGAGCACGCAGGGCTTCCATTTTTTCAAAGGAAACCACGATATCAGCCTGTCCCTTTTCGATAACGGGGGACATAACCTTTTCTCCATAACGCACCTGTGAGGAAACGCTGCCGCCCCGCTGGGACATTCCGTGGATCTCGCTCATTTTTACATCATATCCGGCTTCCATCAGACCGTTTGTGAGAATTTTGCTGGCGAGGATGGTACCCTGACCGCCCACACCTACTAATAAAATGCTTTTTGTCATGGTCTTAATCCTCCTTCACAATGGCATTCTTCGGGCAAACCTGTGTGCAGACATCACAGCCTACGCACTGTGCCTTATTGATATGTACCTTCTTTGCATCCTTATCATAAGACATGGCAGGACAGCCAGCCTTCAGGCAGAGCTTACATCCCACGCATTTTTCCGTATCTACCTTATTCTTTGTCACAAAGAGGCTGTCAAATTCCTCTTTATCCTCAGCGGAGAATTTCTTCAGAGCGCAAGGCCAGCGTGTGATGATCACAGACGGCTCATCCAATGCCAGACATTTATCCAGCGTCTCGTCTACCTCCTGCAGATTGTTCGGATCAATGACATAAACATACTTTACTCCGATCGCACGGACAAGATCCTCAATCTTAATGAGGGTCGTCTCCTCGCCCTTTGCGGTATACCCGGTACCCGGGTTGTCCTGGTGGCCTGTCATTCCTGTAATACGGTTGTCCAGGATGATATTGACTGTATTACTCTTATTGTAAACCGTGTTGATCAGGGAATTGATTCCTGTATGGAAAAATGTGGAGTCGCCAAGCACTGTCACCACTCTCCGGTTTACACCCTCCATATTGAAAGCTCTCTGTGCACCTGCGCCAAGGCTGATGCTCGCGCCCATACATACGGTAGAATCCATAGCATTGTATGGCTTTCCTGCTGCCAGGGTATAGCAGCCGATGTCGCCGCTTATCATAATGTCCTTACGCTTGCCCAGACGGTAAAATAATCCTCTGTGAGGACATCCTGCACAGAAGGTAGGCGCACGGCTGATCAGCTTGCTTCTGTCAAACTCCATAGTCTTGTTGGCTTTTCCGGTAACACAGGCACGGATCACATCCGGGGTCAGCTCGCCGTAGGATGGGAAAAGCTCTTTTCCCACACATGCGCATCCCAAAGCTTTTACAGACTCCTCTATATACGGGTCATTCTCCTCTAAAATATATACTTTTTCTACCTTGGAACAGAAATCTTTGATCATATCTGCCGGAAGAGGGTTGGTAAAGCCAAGCTTCAGGTAAGAAGCGCTGTCTCCGAATACCTCTTTTGCGTAGTAATAGCAGACACCGGAGGCAATGACACCCACCTTGGTATCGCCCATTTCCACACGGTTAAAAGGTGTTGTCTCGCTGTATGCAGCCAGCTTTTTCATGCGCTCCTCCAGGTTTACGCGGAGCTTTCTGGCGATTGCAGGGAGACAAACATATTTTGCCGGATTCTTTTCCCAGCTTTTTGCCGGAATGTCTGCCCTGTCACTTAATTCCACAATGGACTTGGAGTGACAGACACGGGTGGTCATACGAATGATAAATGGGGTATCGAATTTTTCTCCAAGCTCATAGGCAGCCTTTACCATGTCAATACATTCCTGGCTGTCAGATGGCTCCAGCATGGCGATTTTAGCAGCTTTTGCATAGTTTCGGTTGTCCTGTTCATTCTGTGAAGAAAACATTCCGGGTTCATCTGCCGTGATGATCACATTTCCCCCGTTAACCCCCATATAAGCCCAGGTAAACATAGGGTCTGCCGCAACGTTCATTCCCACATGCTTCATGGAAACCATGCTTCGAAGTCCGGCTACGGATGCGCCGATGGCTGATTCCATAGCCACTTTTTCGTTTGGCGCCCATTCTGTATAAATTTCCTTATATGTAGAAAGATTTTCCAAAATCTCGGTACTGGGAGTTCCCGGGTATGCAGACGCATAGGAAACCCCTGCTTCATAAGCCCCTCTGGCGATGGCCTCATCGCCGGTCATCAACTTCCTCATAAGTTACCTCCTATGATATTCTCTTAATAACAATTGTAACCCCTTACAGCTTATGGTGTCAACGCATTTATGTGCTAAAGAGTTCTGGCATCGTTATTTACTTAACCCTTGCAATCTCATGACTCATATTATATTATTATTTTAATTAATTTTGATTCACGGCATTTCGCCAATATTCCCCTTTTTTTAATTCTCTAATTGTCACTATTCAAATGTTTATGTATAATGAGCAAGGAGAAAACTATTTACCATGAATTCCTTAATGGATACCACTATGGCCATACGGCCTAATCTAAAGAAAGAAGTGTATGGAACTATGGCATTAGACACCAAAAGGCTTTACACTACAAAAGATATCGAAGAGTTACCCGAAGGAGTACGGGCAGAACTCATTGACGGGGAGATTTTCTATATGGCCTCCCCAAGTCTGATTCACCAAACACTGCTTGCAGAGTTGTCCTACGTTTTTCTGAAATATCAGAAGGAAAATGGAAAAAAATGCCGGACTTACTTTGCACCCTTTGCCGTGTTCATCAACCGCGATGAATACAACTATCTGGAACCGGATCTTTTGATCATCTGTCCTCGCGGCGAAGAAGAAGACAGATACCAGAAGAATGGTTGCTACGGCGGGCCGGATTTTGTCCTGGAAGTTGTTTCACCTTCTTCCAGGACAATGGATTACATCAATAAACTAAGCAAATACTCCACCTCCGGAGTGAGAGAATACTGGATCGTAGATCCCGGCACGGAACGGGTTCTTGTCTATGACTTCCAGAACGGCATCGTCCCAACCCAGTACACCTTCGAAGACACCATACCCGTAGCTATCTACGGAGATTTCTCCATTGACTTCAAAGAACTGGATTTCCGGTTGTAAAAATGGCTGAAAAATGGCGCTGTCATCCGCTGACAGCGCCATTTTTTGCTTATAGTTTAATTCTTTACACTCAGCCGGACCAGCGCTCTCTGCAGCTTGGCCTGAACAATCTTGTATTCCTGGTCGGTAAGGCCGCCCTTGGCAAGCTTTTCCTCAGCCCGCTGTTTTGCGCTGCTGGCACGCTCTTCGTCAATATCCTCCTGCCATTCCCAGGTAGTCGCAAGAACGTGGCACTCTCCATCCATCACGGAAAGCATTCCGCCGATGCAGGCAGCCTCCCGTCTGGTGCCGTCTGCCGTCACCACATGGGCTTCGCCCATACCAAGGGCTGTACAGAAATTGCAGTGCCCTGCCAGGATCGCCAGATCTCCGGTAATGCTTCGGCAGACAACCCGCTCTACCTCTCCTTCAAACAAAAGGCCGTCCGGTGTGCCGATTCTAAGCGGAAATGTCCTCATAGACAGCCTCCTTTACTGCTTCTGGCTCTTTGCCTTTTCGAATACATCGTCAATGGTTCCGGTAAACAGGAAGCAGCTCTCCGGAACATCATCGCATTCGCCGTCCAGAATCATCTTAAATCCTCTCAGTGTCTCCTTCAGAGGCACATACTGTCCTGCCATACCCGTAAACTGTTCTGCCACGGAAAAGCTCTGGGACAGGAAACGCTGTACCTTACGTGCGCGGTTTACCGTCAGCTTATCATCCTCGGACAGCTCGTCCATACCCATGATGGCAATGATATCCTGAAGCTCTTTATATCGCTGAAGCACCCTCTGTACTGCACGGGCGATCTCATAATGCTCTATGCCCACAACCTCCGGGGAAAGAATACGGCTGGTGGAATCCAGCGGATCAACTGCCGGATAAATACCCTGGCTCGCGATGTCACGGGACAATACCGTAGTGGCATCCAGATGGGTAAAGGTGGTAGCCGGAGCCGGGTCAGTCAAGTCATCCGCAGGCACGTAGACAGCCTGTACAGATGTGATAGATCCTTTTCTGGTAGATGTAATACGCTCCTGCAAAGTACCCATCTCCGTTGCCAGTGTAGGCTGATAACCTACCGCAGAAGGCATACGTCCAAGAAGCGCCGATACCTCGGAGCCTGCCTGGGTAAAACGGAAAATATTATCAATAAACAGCAGCACGTCCTGATTTTTCACATCACGGAAATACTCTGCCATAGTCAGGCCGGAAAGGCCGACACGCATACGTGCTCCCGGCGGCTCATTCATCTGCCCGTAAACCAGGGCAGTCTTGTCAATTACGCCGCTCTCCTTCATTTCATTGTAAAGGTCATTGCCCTCACGGGTACGCTCTCCAACACCCGTAAATACGGAAAGTCCGCCATGCGCCGTCGCCACGTTGTGGATCAGCTCCATGATAAGAACGGTTTTTCCAACTCCCGCGCCTCCGAAAAGACCGATCTTTCCGCCCTTCGCATAGGGGCAGATCAGGTCAACGACTTTAATGCCTGTTTCCAGAATCTCTGTAGCCGGGGTCTGCTCCTCGTAGGATGGCGCCGGACGATGGATTGCCCAGCGTTCCTTTGCCTCCGGTGCCGGAAGATTATCTACCGGGTCACCCAGCAGATTAAACACACGGCCAAGGCATTCTTCACCTACCGGCACGGTAATGGGGCCTCCGGTGTCCACTGCCTTTGTTCCCCTTACCAGACCATCGGTGGAATTCATGGCAATACAGCGAACTGTATTGTCACCGATCTGCTGAGCTACTTCGGCTGTAAGCTTTACGCCTTTATTATCAATTTCGATGGCATTGAGAAGCGCAGGCAATTCATCATGTGCAAAACGAATGTCCAAAACAGGACCGATGACCTGCACTACCTCGCCAATGTGTTTTTCGCTCATTCCTGGTTTCCTTTCTAATACGTTCTACTTGCAATGTGCGTTTACGATACCATTCAGCCGGATGCTGAACGGAAACCGTTATACTCCTTCCGCACCTCCAACAATCTCTGTGATTTCCTGCGTTATGCTGGCCTGGCGTGCCCTGTTGTAATGCAGGTTCAGACGCTCGATCATTTCCTCTGCATTGCTGGTAGCGGCCTCCATAGCTGTACGCCTTGCTGCCAGCTCGCTGGCAACACCCTCGCACACACCGCCATAGATCAGTCCCGCCAGATACTCCGGAACAATGGCATCAAACACCTCTGCTCCGTTTGGCTCATATAAAATCAGGTTACGGACAGCTCCCTTTTTCTCTCCTGCCTCCTCAGCCAGATCCTTCAGCGGGAGTGCTGAGATCACATCCGGCTGCTGTGACAGCATGGAAACAAATTTTGTGTAACACAGATCTATATGACCGAATCTGCCATTCTTAAACTCCGTACACAGCAGATTTGCCATCTCAAAGCAATCTGCCACGGAAACGTCTGCAATCTCCGCGAAAGCCTCTGTCAGACATTCAATGCCTTTTCGCCGGAAGTATTCCACTGCTTTTTTTCCAATGGGAAGGACCATGTAATCCTTTCCTGCACAGTCCGCTTCCAGACGTTTGAACAGGTTGGCGTTATATCCGCCTGCCAGTCCTCTGTCTCCTGCGATCACCACATAGCAGCATTTTTCGCTGGAGGCATCTCTGGTATAAACAGAAGAAAAGTCCGTGTTTCCCTGTGCGATCTCTTTCAGTGTTCCGTGAAGAGTCTGGAAATAAGGGCGGCATACTTCTGCCCTTTCCTTCGCCTTACGCAGTTTGGAGGATGCTACAAGTTCCATAGCCTTGGTAATCTGCATGGTGCTCTGCACACTTTTGATACGCAGCTTTACCGCTTTCATGTTTGCAGCCATATTCAGTCCTCCTAATCACAATTTATTTCTCAGGTCTTGTATTCAGAAAATTCTCCGTATACTGCTCCAATGCCTTTTTCAGCTTTTCTTCCGTATCTGCTTCCAGCTTTCCGGTGGAGCGGATCTCCTGCATAGCAGCCATTCCGTCCGCGTCTGTATCCAGATAGGTGAAAAGTCCGGATTCGTAGCTTCTTACATCTTCTACTTCCACTTTTGTAAGGATCCCCTTGGTAACAGCATAAAGGATCGCCACCTGTTTTTCTACAGGAACAGGGGCATTCCGATCCTGCTTCAGCACCTCCACAATACGGGCGCCCTGGTCCAGACGCGCTTTGGTGTCTGCATCCAGGTCAGAACCAAACTGGGCAAAGCTCTGCAGTTCACGGTACTGGGAATAAATCAGCTTTAAAGTACCGGCAACCTTTTTCATTGCTTTGATCTGGGCATTTCCTCCAACTCGTGATACGGAAATACCGGGGTTTACAGCCGGCATAACACCGGAATGGAACAGTTCTGTCTCCAGGAAGATCTGCCCGTCTGTAATAGAAATAACGTTGGTGGGGATATACGCCGAAACGTCTCCCGCCTGTGTCTCGATAATGGGAAGCGCGGTAAGGGAACCGCCGCCGTGCTCATCATCCAGCTTTGCCGCACGCTCCAGAAGTCTGGAATGCAGGTAGAAAACATCGCCAGGGTACGCCTCACGTCCCGGCGGACGGCGGATCAGCAGAGAAAGTGCACGGTAAGCAACCGCATGCTTGCTCAGGTCATCATAAATAATGAGTACGTCTTTTCCCTTGTACATAAAGTATTCGCCCATTGCACATCCTGAATAGGGCGCAATATACTGCAGCGGGCTTGCCTCTGAAGCGGAAGCCGCCACAACGATAGTATAATCCATAGCACCGTTTTTCGTCAGGTTCTCCACCAGGGAAGCCACGGTAGAACGTTTCTGACCAATGGCAACGTAAATACAGATTACGTTTTCACCCTTCTGGTTGATGATGGTGTCAGCTGCCAAAGTGGTCTTACCAGTCTGACGGTCACCGATGATCAACTCACGCTGTCCTCTTCCGATAGGTACCATGGAGTCAATTGCTTTAATTCCGGTCTGGAGGGGTTGGTTTACGCCTTTCCTCTCACAGATTCCGGGTGCCGGGCTTTCGATCGCCCTGAATTCTTCTGTTGCAATGGGGCCTGCACCGTCAATCGGCTGTCCCAGTGCATTTACAACGCGGCCTATCATAGCCTCGCCTACAGGTACAGACACGACCTTACCGGTACGTTTTACGGTCTGACCCTCGCCGATTCCGGAGTCATCTCCAAATAATACGATGGACACACTGTTTTCTTCCAGGTTCTGCGCCATGCCGAAGCTGCCGTCCTCAAATTCCAGCAGCTCACCTGCCATACAGTTTATCAGTCCGCTGGCCCTGGCGATACCATCGCCCACCACCAGAACGGTGCCTGTCTCATTCTGCTGAATGGCATTTTCGTAATATTTGATCTGACTGCGGATGACCTTTGAAATTTCTTCAGGTTTTAGTTGCATGTCTTCTTTCCATCCTTATACTATAAGCTCATTTAGTTTTCTGGAAATGCTCGACAGACGGCCCTGTACAGTTCCGTCCAACTGCTTTCCTTCAAGTTCCACGCGCAGACCAGCCAGCACAGTGGGGTCTTTTTTCTGAATGAGGGACACTGTCTTTCCGCTCATTTTTTCCAGTCTGGCTTTTAACGCTGCCATCTGTTCTTCGCTTAAGACTACTGCGCTTGTCACAACAGCCTCAGCGATTCCCCGGTCCGCATTATAACGCCTTGTAAATTCATCACAGCATCCTGCATATTCCATCAGGATATTCCGCTCGCACAGCAGCTTCAGAAAATTCACCAAATACCGCTCTGCCTGGTTGCCGAATGCCGCTTCTATCATGCCTGTCCGCTCCGCTTTTGGAATGGACGGCTCACCAAGCAGCTTCATATAATCAGGATTTTCCCTGAAAAGCTGCCGGATCTCATTCATCTGCTCCATCACAGTATCCGTAAGCTGTTCCTCAGCAGCAAGCTCGTACATGCTGCCGCCATACAGTCTGGCAGTCTGCGTCATGATGCCTCACCTACATTCGCTATAAATTCATCAATCAGTTTCGCATGGTCTTCTTCATTAATTTCACGCTCGATCACCTTTCCGGCAATCTCCATAGCCATACCGCCGATCTCATTTTTCACTTCATTGACCGCTTTTCTCTTCTCCTGGGCGATGTCGCTCTCAGCCTTTGCCTTCATGGCTGCTGCCTGCTGGCTTGCCTCCCGCAGCATCTCCTCGCTCTGAACAGCCGCAGTCTTCTGGGCGGTTGTCACGATTTCATTGGCTTTGTTCTTTGCCTCCAGCATATTCTGCTCATATTCAGACTTCATGGCAAGCGCTTCCTCTTTTGCCTTTACCGCATCCTGAATCTGGGCATCAGCCATAGCTCTTCTCTTTTCCAGCATGGCACACACCGGTTTGAATAAAAACCGTTTGATCAAGTACATCTGAAGAAAAAGGTTACAAATCTGCGCAACGAAATTCCATGGCACGATTCCAACAAGTTCCTGCATGATCTAACCTCCTGTTCTTGCTTCCTGCCTCCGGATTATGCCAGGAATTTCATGAATGAGCCAGGAGCCACGAAAATCAGCAGCAGACCGGTAACGAAACCGTAAATACCTGTTGTTTCTGCGATTGCACAACCAAGGAGCATAGTGGATGTTACATCACCCTTGCACTCCGGCTGACGTCCGATAGCTTCCAGAGCCTTTGCTACTGCGTTACCTTCACCAATACCAGGTCCGATACCTGCTATCAGAGAACAACCTGCACCAATCGCGCAACCTGCTAATGCAATACCTTTTGCCAGTACCTGAAAATCCATAATAAAATCCTCCTATTTTTAAAAATACTTTTGTTTTTTACAAATTTAGCCTTCCTCTGCCGCATTGGCAATGTACATTACCGTCAGCATACAGAAAATAAATGCCTGCATGATTCCTGAGAACCAGTCAAAATAAACGGACAGGATCGCCGGAATACCTACATCCAGGAATGGAATCTGTGACAGAACCTTTCCAACGACACCCGGAATCAGTCCGAACAGCTTGGAGCTTGCCAGCGCCAGCGCTGCGTAGATCAGGCCGTTGATTACAACTCCTGACAGAATATTTCCGAAATGACGGCACGCCATACTGATCGGCGTAGCCAGCTCAGAAAGGATATTAAAAGGAGTCATAACAGGGATCGGCGTTGTAAAGCCCTTTAAATATCCGCCGAAGCCGTTTGCCTTGATCTTCTGGGCGGTGATCATAATAAATACTACGACTGCCCATGCCGCCTCTGTGGATAGATCCGCAGTCGGGCTTCTTAAGCCTACAAGGCTGATAAGATTTGACACAACGCTTGTGGCAAATAACGCCGCAACAAATGGAATCATGTACCGGAATTTTTCACCCATGTTTCCAACAACGAATTTATTGGCCGTTTCCACAAGCATCTCAGCCACTGCCTGGCGTTTTGATATTTTTTCCACCTTCAGGTCGCGAGTCAGCCAGATACACAAACCTGTAATCAGCAGCATAACGATCCAGCTTACCACAAGCGTTTCGGTAATCTGGAATTTTCCCAGGATGGGAAAATCAATGGGAAAGGTATAAAATATTTTCCCACCTGTTATCTCTATGTCCATATATGTTTCCACCTCCTATCCGGCTGAATTTTTATGATTACGACTCCAAAATACAAGGAGCCTGGTAATTCTCTGCTTTTATAAGAGTTCCCAACTTTATCCGCTGAAATTCCTCTTTTGTCAATTTGATACCTACTCTTTTTTTCTTCCAAAAATCCCGACTGCCTTGATCACGATATTCGGAAAAAGCAGCGGCAGAAGTCCTGCGGCAAACTGAAAGCATGGCACTGCGATAGCAGCCACGCCCCACAGGAGCTGAAGCATCATTCTCTGGGAATAGCTCGCTTTCATTTTATTGCGTGCATCGCCTTCGTCTGTAAGAGACACCACCTTTTGTACAGTCAGCCCCATCAGGAAAAAATTCAGCACGGCAATGATGCCGCCTCCCAGTCCTCCCAAAATCACAGTATAGTCAAAGGGTACCTGTTCCGGCATTATCACATGGAGGATGCCGAACACCACCCACATTAATATCACACATGTAAATGTGCCGACTGCCACTCTTTTTGTCTCAGTTCTGACTGCCGGCTGGATGTTTGCAAAAATACTGCTCATAGCCCAGTTCCTTTCTTGTTTGGTTTATGTCAGCGTAGCTGACCCGAATCCCGCACCAAGACTCGCGAGTGAGTCTTGAATCAAGAATGCCGGTTAAAAGAGACTTTTTTCTTTTTTTCCTCCTTTTTCTGGCGGTTCATCACGGAAAGGTAAAGCTTATATGCCACCGTAAAGGAGCCTCCCAGTCCAAAGAAAAAGCCTGGAATATAGACCCATCCTCCCACACCCATATATGCGGTGAGCCACCAGCAGACCGCCACACACAGCAGCAGCGGGGTGATAAAGGAAAGACCCAACTGGCTCAGCATAGTAAGATTTTTTATGATTTCGCTCCAGTTTTTCATGTGCTCTCCTCCTGCCCGGATTTTCCTGAAACCGCCATCTCGCTTTCCCAAATCGCATAGCCAAATTGTACCATATCATCAGGAAAAAGGCAACGGCTTTGTGCATAATGTTTAAAAATATGCTTTATTTTTTGACATGTTGTCGTTTTTTTAACAACAGGATTGTTATAAAGAGAACGACCCGGAGCAGGTATATCCCTGCCTTTATAATGAAAACGGCAGACAGAACAAAGCCGCAATAGATAATGGCTCTGTCATTGTCTGCCAGTAAGATCAATCTATTTAATTCGAATAAAGATATGCACTGTACGCCGGATTATCCAAACTCTCCCCATCTATCCACACAGGTTCGATAAGAACTGACCGCTCAATGGATACGCTCTTTTTAGGCGCTGTTGTCTGCATAGCCGTCCATATCGTCTGATAGCCGATGGCATACGGATGCTGGGAAATGGTTCCTATTTCTTCGCCTTCCCGGATGGCCTTCTGCTGCCGTGTGGTGGCATCCACTCCTACCATTGCAACAGCGTCTCTCGTCTCATCCTTATCCATATCCAGGTACATATCAGAGATATCCGCATTGGTGCAGAAAACACCATCCAGCTTAGGGTACCTCTCCAGGACTTCCTGCATAGCCGCAGTCATATCCTCTACCTGATCCTGATAAACGATCTCCACGATCTCAATATCCGTATAATTTCCCATATAACTGGTAAAACCTTCTACCCGCTCCCGAATACTCTGTGTTTTCTCCTGTGCAGAAAAAACAGCCACCTTTCCCATCTTTCCAATAGCGGTTGCCAGACGGTAAGCACCCATCTCGCCCACTCGCTTGTTATCCGTAGCACGGAAGGCTCTCACAAGCTTTGTATCGCTTACATTGGAATCAAATACCACAACAGGTATTCCGTTCTCCTTTGCTGCCTCCAACTGCGCCTGGCAGGAATCCATATCGCTGGCGGAAAGGCATAATACATCAGGATTCTCAGCAATCACCGCATCCAGCGTATTGATCTGTCCTTCCACGTCCATCTCGTTATCCGGTCCTTCAAAGTTCATGGTGATCTGCTCTTCTTTACCATAGCCATATGCTTCATTGATATCCGCTACGGCCTGGTTCATCCCCTTTTTCACCATTTCCCAGAACTCACCCTTTGTGCCTTTGCTGACGACAGCAATCTTAGCACCGGGCTGAATGGAAACCGATGTGTCTATCACCGGAATGATCGGATTTTCTTCCTCTTCCTGGACTGTTTCGGCTTCTGTAGTGTCCTGGGTATCTGCCACCAGAGGCGCGATTGCCTTTTCCACTTCCTCTTTCTTACATCCGGCCAGCATTCCTATTGCCATCAACACCGCGGATGCAACTGCCGCTTTTTTCATTCTGAAATCTCCTTTTTTGACATCCATTAACAATTCACGTATGCAGCGTTTTCTTCTTATTATTTTACAGTCTTTTCACTACTTTTTTACATTATACACTTTTTCTGTTTTCCGTCCAGAGATTTCATAGTTTTTTCATTTTTTTCAGCATTATCCCTAATCCCAGACATCCCATACCCTGCCGGTTTCATAAATTGTGGAAAAACACAGAGGTCCCAGAAAAACTCCCCAGCCCCCGAATAGGAAAAGTCCGATGTAAACCGATGCCAAAACCGAGATCGGCGAGATTCCCAGTTTTCCCCCCAGGAGCTTCGGTTCCAGATACTCCCGAAGAATGCTGGTGACAATGTCCAGGAGCACACAGCCAGCTGCTGTTTTAAAGCTCCCTTTTATAACAAAAATCAGTGCTGCCGGATACAGGAAGGTTCCTGTCCCGATAATCGGCAGCGCATCCAGCAGCCCCAGCCCTATTCCCAAAATAAGAAAATACGGGCTTTTCATAATCCAAAAGCCTGCCGCACAAACGGCAGCTACAATCAGAATAATGATCACCTGTGCCTTCAAATAAACGGCGGTGGTCCTTTTCAATTGGTTCAGCACACGTCTGGCTCCCACAAGCCAGGAATAGTCCCATATTTTCCGCTGAAGACTTTCCATATCGGACATAATGAGAATGGCGCTGATAAAGGTTACAACAGCGCCGGAACAGAGTACCAAAAGGCTTTTCGTCACGCCAAGCACTTTTGTCAGGGTCTGCGGGCTTAAAGCTGCCATGAATTCGTCCTGCATCCCTGCCATGTAAGTGAGAATATGTCCCCGCAGGTCTCCTCTCCCAATCCCGGTCATCTCCTCCAGCATCACACAGAATTCATCCAAAAGGCCGGATGCCCATTTTAAAAGAATGGGGAAATTTATGACTGCTGTTTTTAGCTGCTCCAGGATTTCCCTTGCTGCCCAAAAGATAAGAAGCGAAGCAAGAGCAACGACTGCGGTGAGAATCGTCGTACTCCAGATTATTTTTTTTATTTTTGTACGGCTTTGAAGCCGCACAGCCACAGGGTGAATCCATGCCGCCAGAAGCCATGCTGCCAGAAAGGGCAGAATTACAGGCAGAAGGTAACGGTATACCGCAATGGTTCCCGCCGCAATTCCTAAAATCGTTAATCTCCGTTTCCATTCTATACTCAATATCATCACCATACGTACCTGCCCGTTGATCCGGCAGATAATACCCTCCGAAAATCGTCTTTAAAAGCACATGGTGATAGTATTGGAATAATTTTCAGTGTTTATTCAGGGAAAAGCCCTGAAAAGCGCTTCCCTTTGGAACGGTTTTAAATTTCATCTTTTTTCCGGATGATGGATGAATAAAGCTCAGTTCTGCCGAGCAAAGACCCAGTCCTGGATTTGCTTTTCCCGGAACGCCGTATTTTCTATCCCCGCAGAGCGGCATTCCGCCATGAGCCATCTGAACCCTGATCTGATGGTGGCGCCCGGTTTCCAGTTGGATGCGGATGAGGTATTTATCTTTTCCTTCCAGATCGTCCGGTACACTCTCCAGCACCCAATAAGATAATTTTGCTTTTTTACTTCCCGGTACGTTCGCGCCTGTCACAAAAGATGTATTGGTTTTTCCGTCTTTCTTCAGATAATCCTCCAGAATTCCTTCCCTGGAAGGCGGTGTGCCAAAAGTGACTGCCAGATATACTTTTTCCATCTTTCCCCCGGCTATCTGGCTGCTCAGTTCTTTTGCTGCCCGGGGCGTTTTTCCAAACACAATAACTCCCTCCACAGGCTGGTCCAGACGATGAATCACTGCCAGGTAGACCTGCTTTCCCGGAGTCTGATGGGATACCTCCCCATTTTTCAGCGCCAGATAATTCTTCAGCATACTTTCCAGATCCATAGTTCCGATTCCAGCGCTCTGTACCGCAATCCCGGCAGGCTTATGGCATACCAGGATGTCGCGGTCCTCATAAAGGATCTGCTCCTCGATTTTTCCAGTTATCATATCGGTTTCTCCATTTTCTGTTTATCAGATTCCTATATTATAACGGAAACTATACAGACAACACAAGACGGTCATCACTTTTTACTTGACTAAAAAATGATGACCGTCTTAAAATTCTTCGTTATTCAATTGTTTTTCCTCTTCGTTCTTTCAAAAACTGCTTTTTAACTTCCATGTTACTCAATTGGATTTTAACTGTTTTTTCTTCCAATTCTCTTTATTTAGTTGTTATATTTTTTATTTTAAATATCTTTATTTCCTGCTCATAAACGATATGATTTAATTTCATTCGGTTTATTTAGAAAGTTATATAGATTTTTAAATTATAATTTCACGGGATTATAATTTGCTTTATTTGTTTAGAAATATCGGATATACTTTTTCTCTTTTACGATTGGTATAAACAATTTCAAACTTAACATCTCAAATTTGAAACCACTTATTTCTTTTGGTATTTTTTAAATATAAACCTCAGGAAAAAGTTCCATGTATATTTCTTTTTTTAATATCTTTAGCATGATATTCTTCTGATGCAAAGCTTCAATTCATATCCTAAAGTTTCTGATATGGATTTCAAAATATCGTTCTTATCTTCAATGGGTATTCTTCAAATCTCTTCTTTTGAACGAACATATGAGATAAGGGTTATACTCTTTTAAAAAATGTTTCTTTACACAATTTTTAAAATCTTTGTATCAGGTTTGTGACAGTTATTCAATATAAGGAACCGATTCTATAATACCTTGGATACTGTTTTTGTATCAGGAAATTGATTTTATTTTTTAATCCTGTACAAATATGTTTTACGTTCATCTTAGTATCAGGTCTTTCTTGCAGGAAACACGATTCCTGTCACTCTTATATTGATGGTTTTTGGTTATCTTCCCATTGGACTCACCTTAAATCCTTTCTTTATATTTCTTTCATCCTTTTCATGTAACATTTATGCTATGAATTGAATGAATTTCTTTTTTTGTTTTCTTTTGATGTGATTATATTACCACTCATTCCTTAATTTGTCAATACTTATTTTGATATTTTTCGTTATTTTTATTATTTTATCTGTATTATTTGAACCAAATCTGTTATTATTTCGAATTTTCATTTATTTTTAGAAAATTTGAATTTCTGATAAAATCAGAGCGGCAGACCTCCCTATTGGAAGCCTGCCGCTCTGGCTTTCTTTTACTTCTATTATCTTCTGTTGTAATTAATCAAACAGCCCTTCAGAATAATCTCACGCTCGTCATCCGTAAGCTCTCCTAAGGTTACGGTAAACGGAATAAGACTGCCGCCCTTTACTGTATAGCCTGTAATCGTTCCTGCTTTTTCCTCTACCGCTTTGCGGATACCCGGGAAAAAGAGATAATCGCCATTTGTAAACGGAAGCTCTCCTTCCTGAATTAAAAACGGAAGCATTCCCCAGTTGATCAGATTAGAACGATAACGCTTGGTCGCATACTCATTTGCAATGTTTGCCCAGCCCCCAAGAACCTTCTGACAGGATGCTGCCTGCTCACGGGCAGAACCGTCTCCCGGCTTCACAGCAAAGATCGTGCTGCCCACACCCAGGTTCCCTTTTCCTGCCTCCGGGAAATCTTTGTTTACTGTTTCCATAACTTCTTTCAACTCAGGAAGCGCATCTATCGGACATTCGCCGTTCTGGATAGCCTGCTGCGCCTTCTGTACCTCTTTTGCACGTCCAACATATGCCGGATCTTTTCTGGAAAGTGTAAATTCTGCCAGCCCCAGAGGATTGGAACGGTAAGAGGATGTCTCACCGGATGGGATCAGTTCGTCCGTAGTTGTTACGGGATCATGAATCTCAGAAACCACCTTTAATACCAGATTCTCTGCAAGGGGTGCCATTTCCGGCCAGTCCTTAATGTTAGGGCCGAACTGGATCTCTGCTTCCGGATCTGCAACTCCTTTACTGTCGAATACACGGTTTTCGTAAATTGTTTTGTCGAAGAAGTATTTCTGATTGGTGTAGCTTCCTGTATAATTCTCTGCAGAGGTCAGGAATCCTTTATTCGCAGCCGTTGCAGCAATGGAACGTGCATCCATAAGGGCAACGGAGGAAATCTGACCATTCTGGATCTTGGAGCCTTCACGGTTCGGGAAGTTTCTCGTTGTATGGCGTATGCTGAAGGCATTGTTTGCCGGAGTATCACCAGCTCCGAAGCAAGGACCGCAGAATGCAGTTTTTACTACTGCACCTGTGCCCAGAAGGTCCGCCAGGACACCGTTCTTCGCCAGTTCCATATAAATCGGGGTGCTGGCCGGATATACGCTTAAGGTAAAGGCATCTGCGCCGATGCTGCAGCCTTTCAGAATATCTGCTGCTGCACAGATGTTTTCAAAACCGCCTCCCGCACAGCCTGCGATGATTCCCTGGTCTACATAAAGTCTGCCATCGATTACTTTGTTTCTAAGGCTGAATGGTACTTTGCCGTCCAGGCTGACCTGAGCTTTTTTCTCAACATCTGCAAGAATATCGTCCAGGTTTGCATTCAGCTCATCAATGGTGTATGTATTGCTTGGATGGAAAGGCATCGCGATCATTGGCTTGATCTCATCCAGATCAATCTCCACACAGCCGTCATAGTAAGCAACAGCTCCCGGTTTCAGTTCTTTATAATCCTCTGCTCTGCCGTGGATCTCATAAAATTCCTCAATCTTTTCATCTGTCTGCCAGATAGAGGACAGGCAGGTTGTTTCTGTGGTCATAACGTCAATACCGATACGGAAATCTGCGCTTAAGTTTGCCACACCGGGACCTACGAATTCCATTACTTTATTCTTTACATATCCATTTGCAAAAACCTTGCCGATAATAGCCAGTGCCACGTCCTGCGGACCTACACCCGGACGCGGGGTGCCTTTCAGATACACAGCTACTACTCCCGGCATATTAATGTCATAGGTTTGACAGAGAAGCTGTTTCACAAGCTCCGGCCCGCCTTCTCCCATTGCCATGGTTCCCAGAGCGCCATAGCGGGTATGGCTGTCAGAACCAAGGATCATTTTGCCGCAGGCTGCCAGCATTTCGCGGGCAAACTGATGGATAACGGCCTGATGAGGCGGTACGTAAACTCCTCCGTATTTTTTCGCACAGGTAAGGCCAAACATGTGGTCATCTTCATTAATAGTTCCGCCTACTGCACAAAGGGAATTGTGGCAGTTTGTCAGCACGTAGGGTACCGGAAATTTCTCCAGTCCTGACGCACGGGCAGTCTGGATAATACCTACAAAGGTAATATCGTGAGATGTAAGCTTATCAAATTTTATCTGCAGTTTTTCCATGTTGCCGGAGGTGTTGTGAGCCTCCAGAATGGAGTAGGCAATTGTATTTTTTGCAGCTTCCTCCTGTGAAACAGGCAGATTTGCCTGGGAAGCCGGAATGATATCCCGTCCGTTTTGCAGATAAACACCGGTATCATATAATTTCATAATGGGTCCTCCTCGTTTTTTGTACCAGGTTAATGGGCAACAAAAACATATGGCATATTATAGTTGATTTCCGTGGAAGAATCAAGAGTACACCGTAAAATATCCTTCTGTATGATCTTGTCAGAATTTGTCGAACGCTTTTTGTTTACCTTTTCTTCCCGCTGTGTTACCATAATGTTATTCCTATATAGAAAATAGCTAAGCAGTATCTTTTCTCTTTGTCTTCGGACATCTCATTTCACCGCTCCGTTTCGGGGCAGATATTCAATCAAAAACTTATTTCAGGAGGACTCGTATGAAGAACAAACTACAGCAGGTATTTCCAATGATAAAAAGCCGTCAGGAGGTGATGGAGGTAATCCGGAATGATCCGGCTTTAATGAGAACTTTTGAGCAGTGGTCGATCCAACAAAAGGAATATTTCCTGGATTTTGTCACAGGAGCGAAGGGCATGAAGCTTCTCTATGATTCCTTTTTCAAAGAGATCATGAATCCCGAAGCGGTTCCGGAACGGATGAATGAGCTGCTTTCTTTGATTCTGAAAAGAGATGTGAAAATTCTTCAGGTTCTGCCTGTTGACAATACCAGATTAGGGGATGAGACCTCCCTGGTCATCATGGATATTGTAGTAAAGCTGGAAGACGGCAGTATCGTCAATGTGGAAGTCCAAAAAATCGGCTATCTTTTTCCCGGTCAGCGCAGCGCCTGCTACTCTGCGGATCTGCTTTTGCGCCAATATAAAGCCGCACGCCAGAAAAAGAAGAAAAATGAAAAACGCTTCTCTTACAAGGATGTGAAACCCGTCTATACTATTGTCTTTTTTGAAAAAAGTCCAAAAGAATTTCACGCTTTTCCCAATGTATATCTGCACAATTCTGAACAGAAAACGGATACAGGGCTGAAGCTTGAACTACTTCAGAAGTTTGTCTTTATTCCCCTTGACATTTTCCAGAAAACTCTGCACAATAAACATATCACAAACGATTTGGAGGCATGGCTTGCATTCCTGAGTATGGATGATCCGGAAACGATCCTGGAACTGATCCATTACCGCCCGGATTTCCAAGCCATGTACAGCCACCTGTATGATATATGTCAAAATATTGGAAGGGTGATGGATATGTTTTCAAAAGAGTTGCAGCAATTAGATAAAAATACGGTACAGCTTATGATTGATGAAATGCAGGACACCATTGATTCTCAGCAAAAGGCTCTTGATGACAAGGACAAATTAATTGCTGAATTGCAGAGGTCTTTAAAAGCCCTGGAAGAAAAGTAACCTGGATTGTAACAGTCTTCAAAGATTGAATGACACACACAGTTGACGTAATCGCCATCCGATGCTAAAATAATCCATATAAAGGGGAGCTTGCGTAACAAGCAGGCTGAGAGTAAGCTGAATCGCTTTGACCCGTAACCTGATTTGGATAATGCCAACGTAGGGAATATATAGCCTGGAATTTTTTTCATGCGGTATGCTCTTTTGGCATACCGCATTTTTTGTCGGTTTTTCCGGATCAGGAAAAATCCGGGCATCTGATCCCGGTCCCGGCAGATTGGGGGCACCACCTTCTGCCGTATCAGGTTCATTCCTGCAAAAAGGAATCAAGCCGTCACAAAAATCTATTCTAAGGAGGAAAGAAAATGGCTGATTACACCACACAGATGGATGCTGCCCGCCAGGGTATCATCACACCGCAAATGGAAACCGTAGCAGAAAAAGAACACATAGGCGCCGACGAACTGAGACAGCTCATTGCAAAGGGAGAGGTTATCATTCCCTGCAATAAAAAGCATAAATCTTTAAGTCCCAGCGGCGTAGGCGCGAAACTCACCACCAAGATCAACGTGAATCTTGGCGTGTCCCGTGACTGGAAGGATGTGGACATGGAGTATGAAAAAGTCCGCTCCGCCGTAGAAATGGGCGCCGAGGCGATCATGGATCTAAGTTCCTACGGTGATACCCGGAGCTTTCGCCGTAAGCTGACAGAAACCTGTCCCGCTATGATCGGCACTGTGCCGATTTACGATGCTGTGGTCTATTATCACAAGGCTCTGGGAAAGATCACATCCCAGGAATGGATCGACATTGTAAAAATGCACGCAGAGGACGGCGTGGATTTCATGACCATCCACTGCGGCATGAACCGCGCTACCGCCCAGCGCTTCAAAAACAACAAACGCCTGATGAACATTGTTTCCCGGGGAGGCTCCATCATGTTTGCATGGATGGAAATGACCGGGCAGGAAAATCCATTTTATGAGCATTACGACGAAATCCTGGATATCTGCCGGGAATACGATGTTACCATGAGCCTTGGGGACGCCTGCCGTCCGGGATGTATTGCCGATGCCACCGACACGGCACAGATCGAGGAACTGATCACTCTGGGCGAACTGACAAAGCGCGCCTGGGCAAAGGATGTGCAGGTCATGATCGAAGGCCCTGGCCATATGCCCATGAATCAGATTGCCGCAAATATGGAAATCCAGAAAACCCTCTGTCATGGCGCACCCTTCTATGTACTTGGACCTCTTGTAACCGACGTGGCTCCCGGCTATGATCATATCACCTCTGCTATCGGAGGAGCTATTGCTGCTTCCGCCGGCGCCGCATTCCTGTGTTATGTCACTCCCGCCGAGCATCTTCGCCTGCCAAACGCCGCTGATGTGAAAGAAGGCATCATTGCAGCCAAGATTGCAGCCCACGCCGCCGATATTGCCAAAGGCGTTCCCGGTGCTGCCGACTGGGACTACAAAATGAGCGAAGCCCGCAAAAATCTTGATTGGGAAGCTATGTTTAATCTCAGTATGGATCCGGAAAAAGCCCGCCGTTACCGCGCGGAAGCTAAACCGGAAAAAGAAGATACCTGCAGCATGTGCGGCAACTTCTGTGCGGTCAAAAACACCAATCGAATCCTGGAAGGTGAAATTGTAAGCATTTTTGACGAATAAAGCATTGAAACTCAGCGGAAATCGTGATAACCTATTGCAAGAATGTTCCCGCATTCTTGTTTTGACTGCCCGGCATTTTGCCGGGCAGTTGTACTTATGCGGCTGAGGCCTTCCGCTGCAGCCGTGGAATCCTCTTTACCGGATTCATCTTAGATTTTTATACCAGGAGGTAGAACATGGAAAGTAATATAAAAGAACAGCTATTGAAATTACTTGAAAATAACAGCCGTCTTACCAACGAAGAGCTGGCGGTTATGCTGGGTGTCACGGAGGATGAGGTTCGCTGCGAGATTGCGGCATTGGAAAAGGACCGTATCATTTGCGGTTATCACACGCTGATAAACTGGGATAAGGTTAATGATAACGATGTGACCGCTTTAATCGAGCTTCGCGTCACTCCCCAGGGTGGAAACGGATACCAGAAGCTGGCGGAACAGATTAAGCAGTACCCCCAGGTGCTTTCCCTCTACCTGATGTCAGGCGCTTATGACTTCCTGGTAATGATAAAAGGAAAAACCCTGAAGGAAATCTCCCTTTTCGTATCCGAAAAGCTGGCTTCCATACACGAGGTACAGAGCACCACTACCCATTTCTCTCTCACAAAATACAAAGAGCTTGGCGTAGACCTTGAGAATAAAAAAACTGATGAAAGAATGATGATGACCCCATGAAAGAATTTTTGTCTGAAAAAGTATTAAGTTTAAAACCATCGGGAATACGAAAGTTTTTCGATGTGGCCAATGAGATTCCCGATGTCATTTCCCTGGGCGTAGGCGAACCCGATTTTGAAACCCCTTACCACATCCGTGAGGCTGGTATACAGGCATTGCAGTCAGGCAAAACCTTTTATACCTCCAACAGCGGTCTGATGCCTCTGCGCCAGGAAATCGCCGCCTATGCAAAGCGAAAAATGGGGCTTGATTACGATCCTGCCTCTGAGGTTATGATCACCGTGGGAGGCAGTGAAGCCATCGATGTTGCTCTGCGCACCATCATCAATCCAGGAGATGAGATCATCTATATTGAACCAAGCTTTGTCTCCTACATGCCATGTATCAAAATGGCTGACGGTGTGCCTGTTCCCATTGAATTAAAAGCGGAAAACCAGTTCCGTCTCACAAAGGAAGAGCTGGAAGCCGCCATTACCCCCAAGAGCAAAGCGCTGATCCTCATCTATCCCAACAATCCCACAGGGGCCATTATGGAACGGAAGGATCTGGAGCCATTGCTGGAGGTGATCAAAAAGCATCATCTCCTGGTAATTTCCGATGAGATTTACAGCGAGCTTACCTATGGAAAAGAACATGTGAGCATTGCCTCTCTGCCGGGGATGAAAGATTATACCATTGTGATCAACGGATTTTCCAAAAGCTATGCCATGACCGGCTGGCGTTTAGGCTATGCGCTGGGAAACCATGAGATCATCCAACAGATGATCAAGGTTCACCAGTATGCTATTATGTGCGCGCCCACAGTAAGCCAGTATGCTGCTGTTGCTGCAATGCACAATGGCGACAAAGATGTGGAATATATGAGGGAGTCCTACAATCAGCGCCGCCGCTATCTTCACCATGAGCTGGAACGGCTGAAGCTTCCCTGCTTTATGCCTGAGGGAGCCTTCTATATGTTTCCGGACATCCGGGAATTTGGAATGACCAGCGAGGAATTTGCCCTTGACCTTCTCAATGAGGAAAAGGTAGCTGTAGTTCCAGGCAGCGCTTTCGGTGAATGCGGGGAGGGATTTATCCGAATCTCTTATGCCTACTCCATTGACGAATTGAAGGAAGCGCTTCGCAGAATTGAGAATTATTTAAAGAAAAAGAGGGGGACTATCTGATCAAAGTCCTGCCCTTTTCGCAGATGGAGAACCACCTGATATCCCCTTCGGTGGCTGTCAATATTGTCAAAAGTGGCTGTCGCATCATGAAAAAACGTTCCGTAATGCGACAGCCATTATCTGTCCTGACTTCGTGCTACTTTATAATTTTTTTCTCCACATCAGCGGCAGTGCAGTATTTTTCCAAAAGGGCGGCCAGCGTATCTACATTTTCTTCCATCCCCTCCGTGCCGGAAAAGCCGAAGATCACCATCAGGATTTCCTCCGCTTCCTCCGTGATGCGGGTACGGACGGAATCGCTGGTTGGGTTGCCGAACGGTCCCTGAGCATCTGCAAAGACAGGCAGAAACTCTACGTTGATCTGGTCTTTTCCGATTCCCTTGTAATGTGTTCCCTCCGGTGCCACCATCCATGTGATGGGCCCCTGGATTTTTGCCGCGTCATACGCGCCCAGGGAATATCCTGAACGGATGGAAAACAGATTGTTGCACTCCACCACATTATTGATCTGATAAAGTCCCTTTCCCTGCACAATCCTTCTGCACATAGCCTCCGCTGAATTGCGGTATCTGCTTGGTTCTTTGCCAAATGCTTTATAGGCACTTCTGGTATCTGCGATCTTCTCTCTTTTTGTGATCTCTGATGTAGTTCCGGCTTTCTCCTGCAATTCCTCAGAAAACGCCTGAATTTCTCTCAGAAGCTCCTCCGGACTTTCTTCTACCTTTACCTTGCACTGGATGCAGCCCAGCACGGCATCCGGCCATAATTGTTTTAAATTTGAGTCGATCTTTATTTCCAACATTGTAAAAGTATCCTTTCGTTACGGTTTACTCCGTTCACAGCACGCCTTCGGTGTCCCGGAAAGCTGCCATGAACAATAGCACTATTTTAACAGATAATTGCCTAAAATACAATTTTACTTTACTTCCTCTTCGCCAACGGCTATACTAACGTTATATGTTATCAGGAGGTTACTATTTTATGTTTCGTTTATGGGGAAAAATCTGGAAGGATAATCATTTGATAAAAGATACGGTTGTGTGCGATGACCGGGATGACACCCGCACCCATAAGGTTTTTCACTGCCTGGAGCAGGTCTGCTATGAAATGGATCTGGGCAATCCCATATGGCTTGACAACAATATCCGCCATTTCCAGAAGCACGGCAAAACCCGCTTTACCCAGGACAGCTTTATTGAACAGATTGATTTTGATTACCTGGAGATTCAGGTGATCGAAGAGGATTGAAAGCCTATTCCCAGCGCTTCCTTTGCCAGCTCATCGGCCACGTTGTTATATTTGTTATTGGAATGTCCTTTTACTTTTACGAAACGGATATCCACTTTTTTGCTGGCTTCCCGGTAGAATGCCTGGTAGGACTGTGTGCCGGATTTGGTGGCTTTCCAGGCACCGGTACACCATTTGGCGATTCCTTCATAATCATGATAGATGATAATTTTTTCCAGTCTGTTGTCCAGGGCATACTGCATGGCAGCCTCAGCCCCTTTGATTTCTCCGGCAACATTGTGCATCATGGCAAGCTCTTTGTCTTCGAATTTTTTTGAAAATTTCAGCTCTTTTCCATCGCGAAGAATTACCATACCATAAGAAAATTCCGGTTTTCCAGGGTAAAAGCTTCCGTCCACATAGGCTTCCACAACTTTTTCCCTGTCGGTTTCATCTACACCCATTGCTCCTGACAATGCCTCCAGATGTTCCAAACCGTTTTCCCCGTCACCGGAGCTTTCCAACAGTTCCACCGCTTCTGTAGATCCTTCTCCCACAAAACGCAGCGCTTCCTCTCTGGTAGGAAAACTTTTAAACTCCGCACCGGAAAAGCCTGTTACCTGACGCTGGCATTGGGCCCAGGTCTCAAAAACTCCTGTCTGTCTGCCTTTTCTTACTGCATAATATTTCTTCGCCATATTCTCTCCTATGTCTGGTCAATATACCCGGTTCTTTGTGTCGCCTTTTTCAAAACGCTCAATATTTTTTACCACCTCATCCACTACCCGGAACCGTGTTTCTCTGGCTGCCCAGGCAATATGAGGTGTGATAATAAGCTTATTGCTGTCCTGGATTTTCAAAAGAGGATTGTCTGCATTCACAGGCTCCTGGCACAAGACATCCAATGCTGCCCCTGCAATCTCTCCTTCCGTCAGTGCGGTGTATAGATCCGCTTCATTCACAATGGCTCCCCTGGCAACATTGATGAAAATAGCTGTGTTTTTCATTTTTTTGAAAGCATCCAGGGTCATAAGATTTTCTGTGAACTTATTCAAAGGCGCATGGACAGACAGGAAATCGGATTGGGTAAGCAGCTCATCGAAGCCCACCTGTTCATAGCAGGTATCGTATTTACTTCCCGAAGCGGAGTAGCAGATCACGCGGCATCCAAAAACGGAAGCGATTTCCGCCACTCTCCTGCCAATTGCCCCCAGCCCGATAATTCCCCATGTTTTTCCCTCCAGCTCACAAAAGCTTTGTCCAAAATGGGAAAAGCAGGTTCCCCTGGAGTATTCACCGGATTTTACATAATTATCATAGTAGTTCAGTTTTTCCAAAACATAAAATAAAAGAGCAAATGTATGCTGCGCCACTCCGTTGGTAGAATATCCGGCTACATTGTAAGCCGCGATTCCCCGTGACTTCAGATAATCTCCATCCAGATTATTGATTCCTGTGGCAGTGACGCACACCAGCTTTAGCCTGCCTGCATTGCCGATTGTTTTTTCACAGATAGGAACCTTGTTTGCCACGATCACATCTGCGTCCGTCACCCGCTCCGGAACCTGATCGGCTATGCTGGATGGATAAATCACCACTTCCCCGAATTTTTCAAAGGGTGTAAACACCATATCTTCCCCAAGGCTGTCTGCCTCTAAAATTACAATTTTCATAATCCATTCCTCATTTGAAAAAGTATACGCCTTGGCGCACATTCGCGCCAGAGTGCGACCGCACCGAAAAAAAGGGCACAGAAGAGTAGCTCCTGTGCCCAATCTGCTGATGATTACAGTCTCTTCATCAGTTCCTCTCTCTGTTTTTCGAATCCAGGTTTGCCTAAAAGAGCGAACATGTTCTTCTTATAGCTCTCAACACCCGGCTGGTTAAACGGATTCACACCAAGGAGATATCCGCTGACACCGCAGGCAAACTCAAAGAAGTAGAATAACTGTCCCAGAGTATACTCATCCTGCTGCGGGATATCTACGCGAAGGTTCGGAACACAGCCGTCTGTATGTGCCAGAATCGTTCCGTTCATGGCGCTCTTGTTTACAAAGTCAACTGTTTTGCCTGCAAGATAGTTCAGGCCGTCAAGGTCAACCGGCTCTTCATTCAGAATGATCTCTGCGCTGGATTTCTCAACATTCATAACGGTTTCAAACATGATACGGCTGCCGTCCTGGATAAACTGTCCCATGGAGTGCAGGTCTGTAGTCAGATCCACTGCTGCCGGGAAAATACCCTTCTGGTCTTTTCCTTCGCTCTCACCGTAAAGCTGTTTCCACCACTCGTTGATGTAGTGAAGGCTTGGCTCATAATTTGCCAGAACCTCAACGGTTTTGCCCTTGCGAAGAAGGATGTTCCGGATCGCTGCATATTTTACAGCGTCATTTTCTTCAAACGGGCTGTTCAGTGCCAGCTCGCGCCCTGAAGCAGCGCCTTCCATTAATTTATCAATATCAGCGCCGCTGACTGCGATCGGAAGCAGACCAACTGCGGTAAGAACGGAGTAACGTCCTCCTACATCATCCGGAACTACAAACTCTTCATAGCCTTCCTCATCGGCAACCTTTTTCAGTGCTCCACGTGCCTTGTCGGTGGTTGCATAAATTCTCTTTGCTGCGCCCTCTTTGCCGTATTTTTTCTCAAGAATTTCCTTAAATACACGGAAAGCGATAGCTGGCTCTGTGGTGGTGCCGGATTTGGAAATCATATTGATGGAGAAATCCCTGTCTCCGATCACATCCATCAGACCTTTAATATAGCTGCTGCTGATGCTGTTTCCTACAAAATAGATCTCCGGTGTTTTACGGATCTCTTTGGAAACATTATTGTAAAAACCATGTCTTAAAAATTCAATGGCAGCTCTTGCTCCAAGGTAGGAACCGCCGATACCGATAACCAGCAGCACTTCGGAATCCTCCTGGATTTTTTTAGCGGCTGCTTTAATGCGGGCAAACTCCTCTTTGTCGTAATCAACCGGAAGGTCGATCCATCCGAGGAAATCGTTTCCTGCACCTGTCTTGCTAACCAGCGTTTCTTTTGCAGCTTCAGCCAGTGTCTTCATAGCCTCCACTTCATGGTCTGCGATAAAGCAGCCTGCCTTTGAATAGTCAAATGTAACTTTGCTCATGGCTCTCTCTCCTTTTTATTGGAAAATCTCTTTGGTCCGTTACGGTTCACACCAGTAACTTTAGTTCTTCGTATAGTATATCAAAAACTTATGAATTCTACAAGTCTTACACCATAAACTCGCGTATGATTTCCCGCATGATCTCCTCTTCTTCGGGGGTAAGCATCTTGCTGAAATGGCTGCCCGAGGCTGCAGTCTGACGAATGCTTGCGGTAATCTTATCCACCACTTCCTCCTGAAGAATGGGGTCTGCTTTCTGGGCTGCGGGAATTTCCTCCACCCAGGTGCGCATCTGCTCCACGTAATCAGCCAATGTGCTCATCACAAGCTCTTCCTTGTAGGAAAAATCAAGCGCCTGGCGCAAAAGCAGCAGTATCACCGGAACAGCGGCGCCTACGTACACATATGTAAGGGGAAGCCCCTCCTTCATGTCCAGGGTGGTGTTAAAGTACAGGGCTGCTGCCAGCATTGCCGTACAAAGCAAAGCCGGATACCAAACAAGACGGTTCATCCTGTGCAGAAGCCTGTCCCTGGATTTCCATAAATTTAGCCACTTCTCTTTCAGATTCGATAAGTGGCTTGTTTTTTTGATCATTCTTCTGTAGGTAAGGTGCGTGGCTAGCATTCCTATTGCCCCCAAAGCCCCCATGGCTGCCATGCTGTAGAGCAATATGTGCAGGTTCATCATTTTTTCCAGCATAATATCCTCCTTCTTGCTTCTTGAAGATATTATACCGCTACAGGGCTTTCGGGGAAATAAAAATCGTTCGTCAAATTCTCGGTAAAACTCTGTTTTCTTTACAATTCCTGCAGCTTTGCCACCACTTCTTCAAAGTGCATAAAGTGAGACGCTTTCACCAGGATCGTATCTCCCGGCTGCACATAGGATGCCAGATTAGCCAGCAGGGTTTCCCGGTCAGTCTCTTCAATGACCGTCAGCGTACTGCTGCTTCTCGCTTTTGCAGCAATATGGGAAGCCAAAGGTCCTGCGCAGATGCAGACATCAATACCGCAGGCTGCGGCGTGGCTTCCAACCTCCTCATGAAGAGCTGATTCGTCTTTTCCCAGCTCTCCCATATCTCCCAGAATCGCTACTCTTCTTCCTGCGCCGTCCTTCAGCACATCAAGTGATGCCTTCATGGACATGGGGTTCGCATTATAACAATCATCCACGATCAGGAATTTATCGGTCTCGATCATATGGAAACGACCGCTGATTGCTTCCAGCGTCTCGATTCCCTGCCTGATCTGCTCCAGTGTCAGCCCGTAAAGCCTTCCCACTGCCGTGGCAGCAAGGGCATTGGAGATCATATGGCGTCCCGGCATGGGGATATCCACCATGAAGGATTCGCCTCCCACATGAATCCGGCAGGTCATTCCTTTTAATCCGCGGCTTTTGATCTCATCGGCGTAAACCTCACAGCCTTCACTCATACCAAAGAATACAGGCTTGATTCCCTTGTATTCCTTTACTGTGGAAAGCTTATCATCATCGCCGTTTAAAACAATATGCCCGTTCTCCTTTAAAAAACCGAAAATCTCAGTTTTTGCCCGCAGAACCCCATCCCTGTCTCCAAGATTTTCCAGATGGCAGGTTCCGATGTTGGTGATCACACAGGTATCCGGCTTTGCGATTTTTGCAAGGCGGGTCATCTCACCAAAGTCGCTGATACCCATTTCCAAAACAGCCATCTCTTCATCCCGCAGCCGGAAAACGGTCAGGGGCAGGCCAAGCTCATTGTTGAAATTCCCTTCGGTTTTCAGGGTATTGTATTTTTCCTTTAAGACAGAGGCAATGACCTCCTTGGTGCTGGTCTTTCCAACACTTCCTGTAATCCCCACTACGGGAATATTGAGCTGCTCCAGATAAAACTCTGCAATATCCTTTACTGCCTGAAGTGAGGATTCAACCTTTATGTAAGGAAAATCTGCATTTTCCAATGTTTTTTCGGAAAGAGAAGCCAGCGCTCCCGCCTCCATTACCTGTGGGATAAAATCATGTGCATCCACGCGCGCTCCCACAATGGGCACAAACAGGCAGCCGGGCGTCACCTTACGGCTATCCGTGGTGATGGCGGAAACTTCCGTGTTCATCTTATCCGCCGGTCCGAAATATACACCGCCGCAAACCCTTGTCAGATTCTCCAAAGTCAGATTTTTCATAGATAAAATTCCTTTATTTTCAATCTTCATCCATCCATTTCAGATTGCATGGATGAATGCTTTATTCGTATTTTTTCAAGGACACCCGGATCAGCTCCTCGCACAGGGTCGGATAATCCATTCCCAGGGCCATAGCTTCCTGCGGAACCAAACTGGTAGGCGTCATACCCGGAAGAGTGTTTGCTTCCAGACAGTACATATCGCCGTTTTCCTTCATAATAAAGTCAAGTCTGCTGTACGCTTCCAGATTCAGGGCTTTTGCTCCCATCTCCGCGTAATGCTGCATTTTTATTGTCAGCTCCGGCGAGATGTCTGCAGGACATGTCTCTACTGCCGCACCTGGCTGATATTTGTTATTATAATCGTAAAAGCCTTCAACGGGAGCGATTTCAATAACGGGATAAGCCTTGCCATCCACAACGCCAACGGAAAACTCACGGCCACTGATATACTCCTCCACAACCACCTCTTCTCCGTAGGTTCCGGCTTCATCCAGCGCCTTGTCGTACTCCTGCTGGTTATTGACAATATAAACTCCCACGCTGGAGCCGCCGCAGCTTGTTTTTACCACTACCGGAAATTCCAGACCAAGCTTTGTCACATCATGCTCAAAGCCTTCTGACTTGACCATGGAAACGCCTTTTGGAGTAGGCACACGGTGCATCATAAAAATCTGTTTCGTAATGCTTTTGTCCATCGCCATACCGCTGCTTAAGTGGCCTGCGCCAGTGTAGCGGATTCCCAGCAGATCAAAGGCTGCCTGCACTTTTCCATCCTCTCCATTTGCCCCGTGAAGTCCAAGGAAAACAATATCACATAGCTCACAAAGCTTTAACACACCAGGTCCGAAAAAGCATTTTCTTGTTTTTTCCATTTCCCTGATGTCCTGATTAAAGCTTTTCATGTATTCTGCCGCTTTTTCCACATCGTATGCTGCCGGGAAGGGATTTTCCCAGTCAACTTCCTCCACACCGCAGAAAATGTCAACAAGAATCGCTTCATGTCCTTTCTGACGCAGTGCTTTGCAGATACCTGTACCGGAAATAATGGAAATATCACGCTCTGTACTGGTTCCGCCTGCTAAAACAACAATTTTCATGTACTCATCTCCTATTCTGCAATGCTTCTGTGAAGCTTTATTCATAGACCACTACCGGCATGCCCACTTCAATATTGTTGTAGATCGCTGCCGCCTGGTCATAAGGTACGTTTACACATCCGTGGGACCCTTCCCACAGATACAGATTTCCTCCGAATTCCGAACGCCAGGATGCGTCGTGAATTCCTACATTTCCGGCGAATGGCATCCAAAAGGTCACATCGGCTTCATAATCCTCACCTGTCAATACAGCGGGGGATTCCTTTGCATCCACTGCAAAACAGCCGGAAGGTGTTGCACAACCCTCTATATCAGGGTTCCCCGTCACCACGAGAGTGTCTACGATCGGTGTTCCATCTTTGTAAAAGACAAGCCGCTGATTGGTAAGATCGATCTCCACATAGGTGTAACCGATATCATTGGTCGCCCGGCTCCAGCCCTTATATGCGTAGACTGGCTCCCGCACCTGCGTCACGCCGCTTTCTACCGCTTCGATCAAAGCCTTTGTCTCTGCCTTCTGGTCAATGACCCATCCGTAATCGCCGCCTGTGATGACTTTTTCCCGGTTGTCATAGGTGAGAAAGGTTCTCGTCAGACCGAAGGTATCGTATTTGTAGCCCAACTCATCTACATACTGTGCAACCAGTTCTTCATCCAGGATCACATCGCCGTTCTCATTGATATTGAACCAGTTTTTGATCACACTCCGGTCAACTGTCTCGGTACGGTCTGCAAAATCATAGGTAATGATCACATCTGAAAGCTGATTCATCTGCTCACAGTTGCGGATAAGCTGCTCATCATCGCTGTAAATTCCCGGCTTCCGGTAACAGCCCTCATCCTCAAGATCCACGGACGGTCTGCCCATCAGCATTCCCTGAGAGATCACCATCATGGTTTTCTGCGGCTCCAGGGCATTGCCCTCCACCTCGGGAACAATCTCAAAACGTTCCCCTGTATCCTTGATCTGGGCATCCACAGGCTGGACCACATTTTCAGGCTGCATACAGTTTAAGCTGTTCACTGCTTCCTGAAGCTTTTCCTCATTATACCTCAATGATTCTGCCACATTGTATTCCTGACTCTGATTAAAGGCCAGGAACCATTTGAAGCGGTCCTGATTTTTTATCAGCTCTGCGACGCTTCCTGTTGAAGCATAGGAAAGCTCCACCTCTGCTGCTGTGATGCCTTCCCTTCCGTTTTTCATCGTATCAATGGCAAGGGCATATGCCCCCTCTCTTTCATTTAACAGGCTCTCCGTTTCCTCCACAGTCATGTAGGAGCAGTTAAAACCGTTTACCATGGAGCCTGGCAGAAAATGCGAGGAAAAATACTGTACGCCATAGGCATAGGCTCCCACCGTCAAAAGGATGAATACGACGATGATCCCAATCACGATTTTTTTCCCTGTTCCCATTTTTGCCGTTGTTTCTGTCATGAATCGCCCTCAAATCTTTCCATCATTCATTGCAGCTGCCCGGTATGCCCCTGTGGGATAAACTTTGCCGGACAGCTACCGCTCCTTACAGTCTATGCATTTCTGCAATTTCTATGTTGTCGGGAATTCTTACTTTTTCTGCTGACAGCGAGCCGCCGCACGGTTTACTGCTCCAGCAGCTTCTCCACGCTTGCAAGCTTTACGCAGAGCACAAAAATCTCTGCCGCTTTTTTCAGCTCATCCAGCGTCGGGAATGTAGGTGCGATACGGATATTGCTGTCTTTCGGATCCTTTCCATATGGATAGGTTGCTCCTGCGCCCGTCATCACAACGCCTGCTTCTTTTGCTTTTGCAACAATTGCCTTTGCACATCCTTCCATAGAATCAAAGGAAATAAAGTAACCACCGTGAGGTCTTGTCCAATCTCCGATTCCCAGTCCGCCAAGCTCGTTGTCAAGGGTATCCAGTACAAGCTCAAATTTCGGCCGGATCAGATCCGCATGCTTTCTCATGTGCTCATGCAGGCCGTTCAGGTCCTTGAAAAATCTTACATGGCGAAGCTGGTTCAACTTGTCATGACCAATGGTCTGGATCTGCATATATTTACGGAAGTCATCCAGATTTGCCTTGGAAGCAGCCACGGCAGCGATACCGGAGCCAGGGAAGCTTACCTTGGAAGTGGATGTAAATTTGTATACAAGGTCAGGGTTTCCTGCTTTTACGCACTCGCCCAGGATTTCCACCAGGAAGTCCTGATTGTCATCGTAAAGGTGATGGATGCTGTAAGCATTGTCCCAGTAAATACGGAAATCGGGAGCTGCCGGTTTCAGTCTTGCGAAACGCTCTACGGTTTCCTTTGAATAGGTGTAGCCCTGCGGGTTGGAATATTTCGGTACACACCAGATTCCTTTGATCGCATCATCCTCGCTTACCAGCTTTTCCACCATATCCATGTCCGGTCCTTCCGGAGTCATAGGAACATTGATCATCTCAATGCCGAAAAATTCTGTGATCTTAAAATGGCGGTCATAACCAGGGACCGGACAGAGGAATTTCACCTTATCAAGCTTTGCCCATGGAGTGTGGCCCATTACACCGTGAGTCATGGAACGTGCGATGCTGTCGAACATTACGTTAAGGCTGGAGTTTCCGTAGATAATGATGTGGTCAGGGTCCACCTCGGACATTTCTCCCAAAAGGCGCTTTGCCTCCGGAATACCGTCGATAACACCATAGTTACGACAGTCCACTCCTGTTTCACATTTCAGATCTACGCCGCCTGCCAGGACATCCATCATTTCCATGGAAATGTCCAACTGCGCTGCGCTTGGCTTTCCGCGGGACATATCAAGTGCAAGTCCCTGAGCTTTTACCTCCGCGTACTGGCTGTCCAGTTCTTTTTTCAGGGTGAGCAGTTCTTCCCTGCTCATTTCGGTATATTTTTTCATAATTTCCTCCTTTTTGCCCGTGTTTTTGGGCATCATGGTATGCCTTTCGGCATTTCCTCCTTTTGCCCGTGTTTTTGGGCATCATGGTATGCCTTTCGGCATTTCCTCCTTTTGCCCGTGTTTTTGGGCATCTCCTCGCGCAGCTTTTGGCTGCAATTTTGAAAAACCTCCCCACGTATATCCCATACATTTTAGTATGCTAAAATATTGCTTGTCAAGTCTTTTCAGATAATATATATAACCTTCCTGGCGGTTTGGGGTTGCGCGGCGGAAGTTTTTCCTCTATACTTGTTAAAGATTCTTATGTAACAGTTCAGCCTTCCGGCTTCACAGTTACAAAAGCATGCACACAAACTGCCAAAACCGCAGTTTGGCGCCCGACTGTCTCGGGATCGGCTTGCCTTTGCAAGCCAACGCCTCGCGGGATCTCGCTGGGCTGAACTCTTACATTTTATTACAAAAAGAAAACGAGGTATTTACAATGTGGATTGCCGATGGTTGGAAGGAATATGAGGTTCTGGATACCTCTTGCGGAGAAAAGCTGGAAAGATGGGGAAACTATCTGCTGGTAAGACCGGACCCGCAGGTCATCTGGGACACCCCAAAGACAGAAAAGGGATGGAGAAAAATGAACGCCCACTATCACCGCAGTTCAAAAGGCGGCGGCGAATGGGAATTCTTCGACCTTCCCCAGCAGTGGGACATTCATTATAAAGAATTAACATTTCATTTAAAGCCTTTTAGCTTTAAACACACCGGATTGTTCCCGGAACAGGCAGCAAACTGGGACTGGTTCGGAGCCAAAATCAGAAATGCCGGACGCCCAATAAAGGTGCTGAACCTTTTCGCCTATACAGGCGGTGCAACCCTGGCTGCAGCTGCTGCAGGCGCAGCAGTGACCCATGTGGACGCATCCAAGGGAATGGTAACCTGGGCAAAAGAGAACGCACAGGCCTCCGGACTTGGGGAGAAGCCTATCCGCTGGCTTGTGGATGACTGCGTAAAATTCGTGGAGCGGGAGATCCGCCGCGGCAATCACTACGATGCCATTATCATGGACCCTCCATCCTATGGAAGAGGTCCCAAGGGCGAAGTCTGGAAAATCGAAGAAGCGATCCATCCGCTGATCAAACTCTGCGTTAAGCTGTTGAGTGAGGAACCTCTGTTTTTCCTCATCAACTCTTATACCACCGGACTTGCCCCCGCTGTTCTCACCTACATGCTGTCCACAGAGCTGAAAGCTTACAAGGGCCATGTGGACTCCCAGGAAATCGGTCTTCCGGTGAAATCCAACGGACTGATCCTGCCCTGCGGTGCTTCCGGACGCTGGGAAGCGGACATGTGAACCATCCAGATAGCTCCCCGAATCCGTTAAGAAAATGACGATTCTTGAATCTTACACCATACCGCTCTATAATAGTACAAAGGGTATCGTTCGGTATTAAAAAACTGAATGGATACAAAAAAGGAGCGTGATACATATGGATAAAGAATCCGGTAAGGACAGCAGACTTCCCTATACCTGTACCCCGGAATATGACCGGGATGCCTGTAAGGATTGTGTCTGTTCCACCTGCTATGAGCAGGAATTCTGTGACAGGTGCAGCACCTGCGAAAATCTGTCCCGCAGAAAAGAACACTGTAATGCTTACGAGGGAGCTTACAATTATTAGAAGGGTATCCCGCCAGCTTTTCGCTGGCGGGGTATTTTTTTGTATCAAAAGAAGGGCTTATGCACAGTACTATCTGTCCAGAGTCCGCCCCAGAAGCGCTCTGACAAAATCGTTGGCAGGATGGCATTTTATCTCTGCGGGAGCAGCATACTGCTGAATCTTTCCCTGGTCCATGACCAGAACCTTTGTGCCAAGCCTCAGCGCTTCGTTTACATCATGGGTAACAAACAGGATCGTGATCCCCGTTTCCTTATGGATCCGTGCGATCTCGTCCTGGAGAAAACCGCGGGTGATCTCATCCACTGCTCCAAACGGCTCATCCATCAGCAAAATTTCCGGGTTCGCAGCCAGGGCACGTGCAATTCCCACCCTTTGTCTCTGCCCGCCGGAAAGCTCACGGGGATACCGACCTGCAAGCTCCGGCTCCAGTCCTACGCGCATTAAAAGTGACCTTGCTTTTTCCCGGCGCTCTGCTCCCTTCCATCCGGGCAACCCGGAAATGGAAGGAACATAGGCGATATTTTTTTCCACTGTCATATGAGGAAAAAGCCCTACATTCTGGATGGCATAGCCGATACGCCGCCGCAGGCTGATCACATCAGTCCGGGAAACATCCTCTCCCATCACATACACACATCCGCCGTCAGCCGCCAAAAGACCGTTGATCAACTTCAGGGCAGTGGTCTTTCCACAGCCTGAACGTCCTACGATGGTGAGAAATTCTCCGTTTTCAACCTCCAGTGAAAAATCCTCCAGAACGCTTTGCCCATCATACCTTTTTGCCACATGTTCAAAACGAATCACCGAATCCATCCGCATCCTTATCCTTCCAGAAGCCCTTTTTCCACCAGGAACTCCTTTGCCACATCCTTTTCATCCTGGCCTTCCACCTCAACCTTATAGTTCAGTCCGGCCATTTCCTGATCCGTGAGAATACCGTCCATCTTCATAAGGGCATCCTCCAGACCGTCAATGCGCTCCAACGCATCCTGACGTACCACTGTAGAACAGTAGTAATTAACCTGAAGATGCTTGTCGTCTTCCAGTGTTACCACATCATTCTCCTCGTTGCCAAGCTGGGCATCTGTGGTAAATGCGTTGGTCACATCGATGTCACCGGAAGCCAGTGCCTGATATTTCAGCCCGATGTCAATATCCTTTACGTCCTTAAATTCCAGTCCATAGGTTTCGCACACCAGATTAAATCCATCCTCGCGCTCCAGATAATCAGGATTTCCGCCAAATACCAGCTCTCTCGCTGCATCTGCCAGATCGCTGGTAGTCTTTAAGCCGTACTTCTCAGCCGCTTCCCCTCTTACCGCCAGGGTATAGGTATTATTAAATCCGTAAAGACCCACCCATGTCATATCAAACTGCTCTTCATATTCCTCTTTCAGAGCCTGAAACATCTCCTCATCATCCACCTCGGACGCCTCATGTCCCAGCACCATTACCCAGCCGCTGGAGGTATACTCGGGATAAAGGTCAAACTCTCCTTTTTCCATGGCGGGCTGAATGTTGCTGGTACCGCCTCCGATACCTTTGGTGATCTCCACAGAACAGCCTGTGCCGTCTTCAATGAGCAGTCCCAGCATCTCGCCCAGAATGTACTGCTCTGTCATTGGCTTTGTCGCAATCTTTACCGTCTCTTCCGCCTGCACGGATACAGGAACTATAAGCTGCACAGCCATTGCCGCCGCGCCGAAAAGTATCGCTGTTCTTTTACCTTTTTTCATTTCACATTCCCTTTCTCTTAAAGTATTTTTCAAGTTTTCCCAATATCAGATCACATAAAACGGCCACCAAAGCAATGAGAATACTTCCCGCAGCCGTCATAGCGGGATTGTAAATGGTTATTCCCCGGTAGATCGCCACGCCCAGGCCGCCGGCTCCCACAAACGATGCGATTCCTGCCACAGAGACAGTCATCACCACCATATTGCGGACTCCCGCCAGGATCACACCCATAGCCAGAGGCAGCTTGACTCTGAAAAGCGTCTGCATTTCCGTACTTCCCATGCCCTTCGCCGCCTCCAGGATATCCCGGTCAATGGTGGTCAGGCCCACATAGGTATTGCGTACCATTGGCATCATCCCGTAAATGGACAGGGCGATAACTGCCGTCTTATTCCCGATACCTGTAAAGGGGATCAGGATACCCAGAAGGGATATGGACGGAATGGTGTACAGCACATTGCAGACCCCCATCACCCCCGGCGCGATCCGGGGATGCTGAGAGATCCAGATTCCCACAATAAGGCCCAATATCCCGGCAATCCCAATGGCACACATAGACAGTGCCATATGTTCCGCCAACAGCCCTGCAAACCAGTCCGCCCGTTCCCTGTAAAGTTGAAAAATCTCAGCCAGTACCTTCATATTTTCTCCCTGTGTATTCCGTGATGCCCCTTTGGTATTAAGTGCTCCTATTTTATACCATTCCTCCTGCACCTGTCAATCGTTTTTCCGAAAATATGTTCGATTTTTATTCTGCACCTATGTTTCTTGTTTCATCTGCAAGATATTCAAAAAAGTCAAAGTCCGCATAATGCTGATGCTTTACCCTGTCTGCGCAGGTGATTCCTACCATGGTTCCCGTAAACTCTCCGTATTTACAGTATTCGTCTGAGAATTTTGTGGTATCGAATATGCGCCCGATCTTCTCATAATTCTCATTGTCATAGCTCCATTCAAACCATGACTTTCTCCCCTCTATATAAAGTCTCAGGTAGATCGGCCTGTCCTCCACAGGGGTTCTCGTATCCAAAAGCTCTGTCTTTTCCCCATTTTCAAGATGGATGATGGAAATAGCGCTCTGTCCCAGCGTTTCGCTGTAATACTTCCTCAGATTAATGTAATTCATATTATCATAATACAGGATCAGTCCGGCACTGTGCTGGTAGACCTCCGGGACAAATTCCATTTTCGTGGTGACCCTTGCATATACGCTGGTCAGCTTTCTCGCAAGGATGCTCACCTTATTCAGAGATGTCCTGGATTCCTGTCCCCGGAGCCTTACATAGCCCGGTCTTGCTTTTACATCCGCAAAGCTCTGCGGCATCATGCGGGGCGCATAATAATAATTTCCCAGTTCCTCCCCGTTAAAATCATCAAATTCCGGCAGCCTGGGCATGGGCACTTCAGGAAGGCTGCTTTCCGGCACTTCCGTTTTAGCCAGATTGCTGCCGTCTGCCATACGAAGCCAGCCATCCTCCGTCCACATCATCTTCTGGATAGCCGTCTCCCTTCCAAGCGTACACCTCAATTCCGGTACAAACGGTCTTGCGCAAAGGTGTACCAGATAGACTTCCCCTGTGGTAAGCTCCACATAGCTTCCATGTCCGGATTTCTGCAGAATGGATTCCGGATTATAATATTTCGGTTTCAGATGATCCGGATCTTGCCGTTCATAGGATTCTCCCGGAGCGCTTGTCACAATCGGATTTTGAGGATCCTTTTCATAGGGACCCCACACATTTTGGGAACGGCCCATGGTTACGCAGTGATTATATCCTGTGCCTCCCTCTGCACACATAATGTAATAATATCCGCCTCTTTTTGTCAGATGCGGAGCCTCGATACATCCCCGGTCTGTGCCGCCGCTCCACATTCTCTTTGGATATCCCACAATCTCCCTTTTCTCGGGTGAATACTCCACCATACAGATAGCGCCCGGCTTTTCGTAGCCTTCTCTTGTCTCCCACTCCAGGGAAACGATATATTTCTTTCCATTGTCATCATGGAAAATGGAGGCGTCAAAGCCGGATGAATGCAGATATACCGGTTCACTCCATGGCCCCCTGATATCCTTTGCCGTGATCAGATAATTGTCCACATCAAAGTACCGTGCATTCATAGAATTCATGACACCATATATCACATAGAACAGGTCTTCTTTTTCACAATAGGTCAGGCAGGGCGCCCAGATTCCTTTTGCACTGGGAAGCTTTTTTAAATCAACTTTCTGATCATCAGTCAGAACATGGGTATATAATTCCCAGTTTTTTAAATCTCTTGAATGATATACCGGAATTCCCGGAAACCATTCAAATGTGGAGACAGCCACATAATAATCCTCTCCTTTTCTGCAAATACAAGGATCCGGGTTAAATCCCGGAAAAATCGGGTTTTGAATCATAATGTTTTCCTCCTTCGCTCTCTGCTGAGAACCGCTATAAATCTATCTGTTAATATTAACATACCACTGCGGTTTCGTACAGCTTCTTTCCATGCAGGTTGTTACTGTTCACAGCAATGCGCTCCGCGAGATGCACAGAAATGGCGTAAATGCGTTTTCGTGCCTGCAATTTATCACTACAAATCCGTCCGCTTTTCTGCTATACTAATTTAAAAGAGCAAAAGCGCTCTGTCAAAAAGGCTGTTTTCGATCCAAAAGGAAGGGGTTAGTCCATGAAACATAAGAATCCGCGGCGCAGGTGGCTCCTGATGCTGCTTCTGATCCTCGCAATGTCGGTCTGTACTGCCACAGCAGTCCAGGCTTCCTCTTACGTGAAGCAATCCAACACAAAGGTAAAAATCACCTCAACCAAACGCGGCTGGGTAAAAATTGGAAAGTATTATTATTTTTATAACAACAAAGGCCGTCTCCTTTGCGGTTCTATAAAATATAAAGGGAACTATTATTACAGCAGATCCAACGGCAGACGCTACACCGGCTGGCTTACCCGCAACGGCAAGAAATATTATTACAACAGAAAAAACGGCGCCATGTTCCGCAGCCGCTGGGCTACAGGCACAAAGTACCGCTATTATTTCAACAAATCCGGTGTAGCGATTGCAAACAAATGGCTGACTTACAAAGGCAAACGTTACTATTTCCTGAGTAACAGCACCATGGCAACAGGATGGCAGAAAATCGGAAAATACTATTACTATTTCAGTCCCAAAACCGGGGTCATGGCGAAGAGCAAATGGATCGGAAACTATTATGTAAACAGTGCAGGACGGCGCACCAAGAAAAAGGAGACTCCTCCTGATGCCGTTTTAAGCAGCTCCCACTATACATACAACAGCCCCACCCTTGCCATTGACTTACAGAAGAAATCACTCCACGGTGTTTCTTACTGGGTGGCACACATCCGCACCGCCAGTGCCTCCCAGCTAAAATCCGCTCTTTCATACGGAATCTACGGCGGCACACGGCAGACGACCTCCAGCGCTGTCTCTTCAAACGGCGGCATTATCGGCATAAACGGCAGCGCCTTTGACTATAACAGCGGAAAACCATCTCCTCTGGGTATGTGCATTAAAGAAGGCTCCATTTACGGCGATTATCTCACCAGCTACAGCGTCATGGCAGTAAAATGGGACGGAACTATCTACACTCCCGATGTGGGAAAGACAGGGACTGACCTGCTAAACGAGGGCGTAAAGGACACCTACAATTTCGGTCCCGTCCTGATCAAGGACGGATTGACACAGCTTCCCTGGGCGGAAACAGAAAAATACTATCCCCGCACTGCTGTAGGTATGGTCGCCCAAAACGATTACGTTCTTCTGGTAACCAATACCGGAAGCTATACCGGATTGAACCACTGGGATATGGTAAACATTTTTTCCTCCTTTGGATGCCGGTACGCCTATAATCTGGACGGCGGCGGTTCCTCCACTCTCTATTATAATGGAAAGGTCATGAATAAGCTGATCAGCAATTACCAGCGTCCCTGCGCGGACTTCCTTTATTTTACAAGATAGCGCTGCTTCCCCATCTAACATTCCGGACACGCACTCCACCCAAAAAAGCCTCTCCCATTTCCGGGAAAGGCTTTTTCCACCCTCTAAAGGGATCCTTTATTTTGTGGTTTTTTCTTCCTGCCGTTTTTCCCACAGCTCATCTGCTCTTTCTTTCCAGCAGGCTGCATAGCTGTCGCACTTGCTGCAGAGATGTTCTGCACTTTCCGGTGACTGCAGGTCTGTGGATTCCGCCTTTGTTTCGTCTACCAGCTTTCGCAGGATCTCCGGATTCTCCAGCATTGGACATGGACGGAGCATGTTTTCATTAAAGGGCTGGTTGTCGTGATATGCCTGGAAAATCGGGCTTTTCAGAGCGTCCAGAAGGCTTGTGTCCTTGATGTTGCAGTTGGAATAATGGATGAATACACATGGCTCCACATCGCCGTTTGCATTGATGTGCAGATACCGTCTGCCTCCTGCAATACATCCTCCTACATACTCCGCATCATTCTGGAAATCCAAAGTAAACAATGCCTTTGTACCTCTGTACTCTCTGATTTTGTGATACATTTTCTCACGCTGGTCCGGCGTAAGGAGCAGATCCGGAGAAGCATCATTGCCAACGGGCATATAATGGAAGAACCAGGCAAACAGTGCGCCGCAGTCAATCAGATGGTCGAAGTACTCCTCACTGCTTACACTGTCTATATTAGCTCCTGTGTAGCATGTGGAAACACCGAAGGGCAGCTTTCTGTCCTTTAACAGCTTCATAGCGTGCATGACCTTCTGGTAAATTCCATCACCTCTTCGTCCGTCGTTTGCTTCCTCGGAGCCTTCCAGACTGAACGCCGGTACAAAGTTCTTTACCCGGAGGATCTCATCACAGAATTCCTCGTCAAACAGGGTTCCGTTTGAGAATGCCAGGAATTCACAGTCAGGGTGCATCTCGCAGATCCTGATCAGATCTTTTTTGCGCACAGTAGGTTCGCCGCCTGTATAGATGTACATATAAGTGCCAAGCTCTTTACCCTGTCTTACAATGGAATCAATGGTTTCCAGATCCAGGTTCAGCTTATGTCCGTACTCCGCAGCCCAACATCCGGTGCAATGAAGGTTGCATGCACTTGTAGGGTCCAGAAGGATCGCCCACGGAACATTGCAGTTATTTGCTGCCGCAACCTCATCCTGGCGCGCACTTCCTTTTAAGCTTGCGTTTACAATAAAATTCTGGAAAAAGGCTTTTCGTACTCCCGGGTCCAGCTCATACAGGCGCATAATCAGCTTATACCAGTTGTTATCTTTATCCTGTATAGCATTACGAATCGCATCTCTCTGGCTTTTATACCAATTTTCTGGTGTAAATTTATCTACCAGCTCCATCAGCTTTGGGATATTTGTTTCCGGATCCTTTTCCAGATACTCTAACGCCTTTGTTACAGCCACCTCCATAGCAGCCTGTTTTGCCTTATCAGTCAGCTTCATATTGCTCCTCCTTTGTGTTTATGCTATGATACAAATATCCTGAACATTCGCAGCTCTTTAGTACCCTTTCGGATATCTTTCCGAATAGCCTTCTATTATTTTGATGGTATAAACAGCCACGTAAAGATTCATCAGTCCTTCCATCAGAAGCCCTACTCCCATAAAGATCATGGTGAGTTTTGCCCCTTCTCCCGGCTCTATCAGCAGTATGGTTCCAAATATACCGGTAAGCACTGCAACCGCAAGAATCCTCCACCAGAGACTCAGCCCGAATCTTTTTGCATCAAGAGACATCTGGATCTTAAACAGCGCATCTGCCAGAATCATCAGACCGAAGATCACAAAAATCAGATGAAGAAGCCTCTCTGTTCTTATCAACATCAGCATTCCAACTGTGATCATAAGTATTCCAAAAGCCAGATCAAACTGGAATGCCAGACAGTAAAAATCCTTGGAAAAGTATCCAATGATCTTGATCACACCGCTGATAATAAAAATGATTCCTATGAGTGTGCAAAGCATTTTTGCAGAGCACCCCGGATTTGCCATCAGAAAAATGCCAAGGATGCAGAATACACAAGATATGGTAATGTATCCGTTTCTGGCTATTTTCAAAGTTCTCAGTGAATCCATGCTAATCCTCCTTTCCCATTCAGCGAAAATACTTTCTTCTTGCTGCATATTATAGCTAACGGTTATCCGAAAAAAAACTGACAAAAAAGGGACTGTGTCCAAATTTCAAACACAGTCCCCAAAATATCCAATTCTTTATCGTTCCGGCAAAGTTACCATATTAGCCCGGATATTGCATATGATCTGTCTCCGCTTCACCCAATTACTGCCGTTGCAATGGAGTCTCCAGGGAGTATGAGCTTTGCCACCTGTCCGTCCAGGCGCAGATAAACAGTCCTTTCCTCCCCCTTACGGTTCATCAGTACCGCCACGAGCTTTCCGTCAGGACGTTCCGCTGCTGTTACGTCAATATCATCCGTAAACCGGCTGCTGCCAATGCGGACACTGCCCGGTGTGATATATCCGCTGAAATGCCTGATATAGTCCCAGGAAAGCTTAAATTCCAGCCGGTCTGTCTCCTCATGATACATGATCGGGGCCTCACACCAGTTTTGGACGTGATTGGGTCCCCCCTGTCCATTAAACAGAATGCTCCAGTTCACCAGAAATGCAGCCCCATTGTTCAGGTTTCCTATCATATCATGTCCGTACATTCTGGCGTTTGCCAGAGGATCCTCAGCCGAAAAAATACTGTACTCCACGCACCCTTCCGTAAATGCCAGCTTTTTGTCCGGATATAATTCTTTTATAATGGAAAGCGCCTCAAAGTGATCACCCGAATACCAGTGGAATCCGATTCCATCTACCATGTGATCTGTCTCAGCATCAATTACCTCCCTGGCACGTTCCACCATCCTCTCTTTGTTGTGATCCCAGATATAGATTTCCAGATCCGTCAATCCATGCTTCTGCAGAGCGGGATACAGATATCTCTTCAGAAAATGTCTTTCCTGCACACCGCTGTAGCAGCAGGAATCCCAGGTCTGCACCGCATTCGGTTCATTCTGGATACTGATGCGCCGCACATCCACACCTTTATTCCGGTATTCCTCAATAAAACGGCAGAAGTACTCTGCCCACAAACCGTAATACTCCTTTTTTAAAACACCGCCATGATTTTTCTCCCCGTTGGATTTCATAAATGCCGGCGGACTCCAGGGACTCAGCATAACCGTAATGGGTTCTCCCCTTTTTTCCGTCACCGCCCGGTAAAACGGAAGGATGTATTTTTCATCCCTCTCCAGAGAAAAACTGTCTAATTTTTCATCGTCTTTATCATCCATGGCAGAATAATTTCCAAGACTGGCATCGCGGGAGTCAAGCGCCATCCTGGTCTGATTATAATGAAGCCCATTTTTTCCAAAGCAAGCCTCCAAAAAAGCTTCCCTGCTGCTCTCACTCATCTGGAAAAATGTATAGGCGGCAGCCTCCGTGAAGGTTGCGCCAAATCCTTCGATCGTTTGGTATTTCATAAACGGATAAAGATTCACCACCTCTTTTTCCTGGGAAGGCGCATCTTCAAAAATCACCTGCTGACTGCTCAGGTGCTTCCCGCCCCTGTCATACGTAGTTATATCTATTTCTGCTGTTCTCGTCATTCGTCTGTCACTCCTAACATTCGTCTGTATTCTGACGGACTTTGCCCCGTCACCTTCTTAAATACTCTGGAAAAATACTTTTCGTCATGAAATCCAGCCATATAAGCGATCTCATAAATCTTCATCTCACCATCCTGCATATAATTGCAGGCATATTCGATTCGTGTCTTATTCAGATAATCTACAAAACCACATCCTAAATACTGTTTAAACAGCGTAGATAAATATGCCGTAGATATCCCCACCTTATCCGCTACCAGCTTCAGGTTCAATTCCTCGGTCAAATGTTCCCGGATATATTCCTGTGCTCCCCTTACAGACAAATGCTCCTGTTTATTCCCGCATTTTTTCACTTCCGCCTTTTCTTCTTCCCTGTCCAGATTCAGCACGGTCCTGAGCCTGTCGCAGATCTCCGTAGAACGGCAGGGCTTCAGTAAGTAGTCCACTGCCCCAAGGCGGAGAGCCTGCTGTGCATAGGAAAATGAATCGTATCCGGAAAGGATGATTGTTTTTGGACAGATCCCCTGTTTTTTTGCCTCTTTCATAACCTCCAGGCCATTCTTTACCGCATCTGCACATCCATCAGCATAATATCCGGTCTGTGTCGGTATAGGATATCCAAGGCCTCCGAGCCGCTTTTTCTTAATGTACGATCGGTATTACAATATATACCTTTGTGCCTTCCCCTTTGTTGCTGATGATTTTCAACACATAATTATTCTCTCCGTAGCGGAGATCTAAGCGCTCCTTAATATTGCGGATAGCATAGTGCCCGATACGAAGGTTAGGATATCCCTCCTGCTGCCCTGCTTCCAAAAGCTGGTCAGCCTTCTCCTGATCCATACCCGCACCGTCATCCTCAATCAGGAATTCCATTTTTTTGTCCTTTTCCTTACCGGAAATATAAACATACCCCTCTTCCTGTTTCATTTCAAATCCATGCACGATGGCGTTTTCTACAAAGGGCTGTAAAAGCAGCCTGCTGATCTTATATCCTTTTATGTTGTCGTCCACATCGATCTGATAAGAAAATCTCCGTGAGAATCTCATTTCCTGAATCCGCAGATAATGAGAAATGAGTTCTATTTCCTTTCCCACCGTTATTTCGCTTTCCCCCTGGCTGAGGAGAAGGCGGAACAACTCGGACAGCGCCAGGATGTCATCCCCCAGCTTTTCATTATCCGAATCGATTGCTTCCCAGTACAGGGAATCTAATACATTATAAAGAAAATGCGGATTTATCTGCGCCTGAAGGGCATTCAGTTCTATTTCTCTTTCTTTCAGCGCCATAACGTAATTCCGTTCGATCAACGCCTGCGTCTCCGCTGCCATGTGGTTGAAGGCTCTTGCCAGATTTCCGATCTCATCCTCAGCTTCCAGGCTGACGCGTTCCGAAAAATCTCCGCTCTCAAATTTCTCCATGGATGCCAACAGCTTCTTTGTAGATTTTGATAAGTTATTCGAAATAATAGAAGACAGCGGCCACGATACGATCAGCAGGATCAGCATCATCACAACGGTAAGCATCATATTTGCCTGTTTCAGCACACCCCAGTTTTCTTTCGGGGAAACATAACAGATTCCCAGCATTCCCCTGGCATTTTCTTTATAGAAAATGTAGTCCTTGCCAGAATCCAGCCTGTCACCGGAATCTTTCAACTCTTCTTCTGTCAGAGAACAGATATAATCCACAGTTTCCCGGTCAACCTGTCCCGCTGTCATCAGTTCCTTTCCCTGATTATCCAGAATCAGAACGCCTTCATTTTTATCCTGCAGTACATTGCTGCATATTGCCTCATATCTGGAGACTTCAATTCCAATGGCAAGCACACCCAGCTTTCTCTTCTTTGCCATATCAAACAACATGCGGTAGGCTACCATTTTATCGCTTTTATTAAGCAAAAAAATCCCGCTTCTTCCTGCATTTACCCGTTCCCATACGATATCTCCCCTTGCCTCCTCTGCTTTTCCATAAATCTCCAGCTCCCGGACATGGGAAATATCCGTATCATGCACACTGGCATCCCTGCTTATGTAATAAGGGGACAATCCGTTTTCGGGATACAAAATCGTGGTTTTGATCTGGCTTTTAATTGCCAGCATATTGGACATAAAGGACAGCGGAGTATCCTCGATCCAGAATAGCCCACTGTCCCCATATTTTTCTTTTCTGTTTGATAAAATCTGATGTACCGCCGGATCAACGGAAAAATAATCCGAAATATCCAATACATCCTGCTGCATATAATCAATGCTGTCACAGATTGACTGGGAAAGGCTGTTGTAAAGTCGGGTGTCCTCACTCATCGTATTTCGATAGCTCCAATAATAGACGATTCCCACTCCTATCAGCAGAATCGGAAGTAGAATCAGATAAATGGACACAATAATCTTTGCCCGCATCTTCAGATTGCGGTATCGCTTTTTCCATGAGTCAGTCCGTTTATTCATCAAAATGCAGCTCCTTTCCTAATAGCTGCGGCAGAGTCTCAACCTTTTACGGCTCCCATTGCCACACCTTCCGTAATATATCTGTTCAGGATCAGATACAGGATTACCATAGGCGCAGCCGTCAGTGCCATTACCGCAAACTGTACGGAATAATTGGAGGCGTAAATTCCCGTGAATTCCAGCACGGAGAAGGGAAGTGTTCTCCAGGTGGGACTGCTCAGATATGTACTTGCCATCATAAACTCATTCCAGTTGTTCAGGAAAGTCATAATGGATACCGTCACCAGGGATGTCCTCAGCATAGGAACAATGATAATAGCAATCACACGGTAAATGCCGCATCCGTCGATGACGGCAGCTTCCTCAATTTCCTTTGGAATGCTCTCCATAAAGCCTGATGTGAGGAAAAGTCCCTGGGGCAGCGAAAATGCCACATAGGGAATCAACAGCGCCCAGATCGTATCTGTCAGTTTCAGTTTATCATAGATAATATAGTTTGGCAAAAGAGTTGCGTGAATAGGGATCATCATTCCCAAAAGTATGATATTGCGCACAGTGCTGGACAGCTTCCAGTGCATACGGGTACATGCAAATGCCATCATGACGGAAATGATCAGAACCAGCAGAACTGCCAGCACGTTGATCAAAACACTGTTTTTCAGGTACAGAAGAAAATGTCCGTCTATAAATGCTTTAACATAATTATCCCACCGTATTTTTTCCGGTATGATCAGAAGACCCTTTGTAAACATTTCGTTGTTGCTCGCAAAAGAGAAGTCCAGCAGCCATACCAACGGAAAGATCTGAATAACCGCAAAGATGATCAGAATGGTCCACATGATAACCTTTCCCGGCGTATTTTTTTTCTTTTCCTCCATTTTTATGCCTCCTTCTCTTTCGGAAATACCACATTCAGAAGCTGGGTAGCAACGATACAGATTATAACGAATACAACACTGATCGCATTGCCGTATCCATAGCGGAACGCGCTGAATGCCTGCTTATACAGATAGTTTGCCATAAACTGTGTCTCATTTCCCGGTCCCCCGGCAGTCAGCAGATATACGGTCTCCATCTGTTTCAAAGCAGAGATAATGGCCATTGTCACATTGATCTGAATTACCGGCTTCATCAGCGGAAGGGTAATCCTTAAAAATGTCTGTTTATTGTCAGCACCGTCAATAGCCGCCGCCTCATAAAGCACAGGATCGATGTTTTTGATACCCGTATAGTAGATCAGCATGCCCCAGCCAAATCCATGCCAGATCAATACGATGAGCACGGACCAGATGGCATTGCCTGTTCCCAGCCAGTTTGTCGTTCCTTTTCCCCCAAACATTTTTGCAATATTATTGAGCAGGCCAAAGCTGGGATTATAAATAAATTTCCACAAATAAGCGATAACTGCTACGGAAATTACGTTCGGCAGGAAATATACGCACCGGAAAAAACCTTCCGCTTTCTTTCCCATACGATCCAAAATGGCAGCCGTAATAATTGCAAGGGGATGCTGGATAAAGATAAATCCAAATGCAAGCATGACAGAGTTTCGCAGGGATATCCAGAAATTTTTATCCTTGAACATTTCTTTATAGTTGTTAAAGCCCACGTAATTAAAAGCTCCCAAACCGCTGAAATCCGTGAAACCATAATAAACGCTCAGACAAATGGGCGCCAGAATAGCAAACACAAAAGTCAGTAATCCGGGGAAAACCAGGGTAAATATGACTCTTTTATTACTGTACGTCTTTTGCATTGATCTCTTCCCCTTTTCCTTATATTATGAGAATTGGCCGCCCCGCATAAAAGAAGGGCGGCCATGATTACATCAGAGCGTCTTTATTTTGTAGCAAGAGCGGAAAGTCCTGCCCAAAATTCTTCTGTGGTGATGGTTCCGATTGCTAACTGCTGAGAAGTATCTTCGCAAACTGTCTTGTACTCGGAGGAGCCAAGGTCACCGATAGAGGTACCGGAAACGCCTGCTGAGCTGGAAACCATATCCATTAACTGTTTCTGAACCTCTGTCTCTTCACCAGTAGCAAATGCTGAGAAATCCTGTGCTGACATGCACACACCGTTTTCCCATGCAATACGTGTCCAGTTTTCCGGAAGGAACATATAGTTCAACAGATCGATAGCAGCTTCTTTGTTAGCGGATTTCTCTGTTACGGAGTAACCGCCGCCGTTCCATGCTGTTAATACGGTAGGATCTACGCCTTCATTCACGATCGGAAGGTTGAAGCAACGGATATTCTCACGGATCTCATCGGAGATGTCCATGCTGGTTGCCATACTCATATTCCAGCTTCCAATGTAGTACATTGCAGACTGACCATTGGTGAACAGGTTTTTAGCAGTTGCATCATCGGTCGTCTCAAATCCTGGCTCAAATACGCCAGCTTCTGCTGTTTCGCGGAACATATCTGCAGCTTTCTGGAAGGTTTCATCTGAGTAATCACCGCTTGCAATAGCATCCAGTGTCTTCTGCATCAGACCCTCGCCATCCATCTTCTGCATCAGGTCATACATGTAAATATACAATGGCCACTTATCTCCGCCGCCGATAGATACCGGGATTATGCCAGCCTCATTAATGGTAGCTGCCAGAGAAAGGAATTCGTCATAGTTGGTAGGAATTTCCCAACCATTGTCTTCGAACATTTTTGCGTTGTAGTAAACAACCATAACGTCTGTGTTTCTGGGAAGTCCGTATAATTTGCCGTCCTTGCTGAAGCCGTCTGTAGAACCGTTCAGGAATCCGTAGTCAGCATAGTCATCCTGATTCAGTTCTGCCAGAATACCTGCATCGATAACTTCATCGATAAAACCTGGCTGGCCCCAAACGCTTACCAGATCCGGCATTTCGCTTCCTGCTGCATAAGCTTTGAATTTTGTCTTATATGCCTCGTCATCCAGAGCTTCCACCTCAATCGTTACATTGGGATGTTCTTCCATATAAGCATCAAAGATTGTCTGCTCAACAAGCCCCTGATCTGCCGTTCTGTCCGGGTTGTTTGAGAACACCTTAATGGTCACCGGCTCCTCTTCTGCCATTGCAGCTACCGGCATCATGGAAAATACGGTTGCTGCTGCCGTACATGCAGCCAAAACTTTTTTCATTTTCATAACCTGTTTCCTCCTGTTTTTTATTTTTCGGTTATCTTATGTTGGCAGTATAGCAGATTATTTCAACATAATTAACATATTATTTTTCAAAATGGTGGATTATCTTTTTATCATTTCGAAAAAATACACAACTTTTTAGTGTTGCGGTACATATAATTATATATTTTAACCAGTATTTTTTTCTTTTCTTCAGTTTTATATGGCATTTCGTAAAATTGTACAGTATTTCAAAAAATCAGAGGTGTAAATCGCCCCATAATTTATATAAAATGATTCCATATATAATTTTACAGGAGGTCTGATATGAAAACATTTGTTGTAAATAAAGACGGCTCCACGGAAATACGGGAGGTTCCCAGACCCCGCTGCGGTTCCAGACAGGCTTTGGTAAAGACGATTGCCTGCGGAATGTGCGGTACGGATGTAAAACTTCTTCACCATGCTTTTAAAGGCATTCCTCAGTCCGTATATCCCATTATGCTGGGCCATGAAGGTGTGGGCGAGGTCGTGGAGGTGGGCAGTGAAGTAACCAGCTTCCGCCCGGGAGACAAGGTGCTTCTTCCTTTTGTGGATCCGGATCCGGAGCTTTATCCGGGAATGTCATCCGCCTGGGGCGCCCTCAGCGAATATGCGATCGTCTGTGATCCCGCCGCGTGGCCCCAGGGCGAAGCTCCCGCCTGCGCTTATGCCCAAACGGTTCTCACCAGCGATGTGGACCCTGTTGACGCAGTTATGATCGTGACCTTCCGCGAGGTTCTCAGCAGCATCCGCTATTTTGGGATCAAACCGGAAGACAGTATTGTAGTCTTTGGCTGCGGTCCGGTAGGACTTACCTATATTAAATTCTTAAAGCTCTGCGGTGTAAAGGAAATCACGGCTATCGATATTATCGATGAAAAGCTGGAAAGCGCAAAAAAGAATGGAGCTGCCCATGTTATCAACAGCCAGAAGGAAAATGCGGAGGAAACCGTTCTGAAGCTTTATCCCCAGGGTGTGGACTATGTGCTGGATGCCATCGGCGCTCCTTTTGTCGTCAATGCCGCCATGCCGCTGATCAAGGACCGGGGCACGGTTCTCTGCTACGGCGTTCCGGCTTCGGAGCAAATTACCATCGACTTCAGCAGAGCGGACTATAACTGGCGGGTCATCTACCAGCAGATGCCACGAAAGGAAGAAGAGGGAGCTGCCCATGAACAGGTGATGGAATGGATCCGCAGCGGTCAGCTCGTTCTCAGGGATTTCATCTCGAAGCCTTCCAGAAGCTTCTGGACCGCAAAATCTCCAAAAAAGGTATTATCGTTTTCTAATAAAATCTATTGAAAAGAGGAGGACAATATGATCGAAAGCAAATTATTCTGTGTACTGCCTGAATACATCTGTACCCCGGACGGCATGGCCGTGGACAAGTATGGCAATCTTGTTCTTTCCTGCCCCAACTATGCCCAGGACGATCTGTCCGGATGTGTGGTAAAAATCGACACAAAAGGAAATGTGACCAAATGGTTTGACGTACCTGTTCATCCCGAAACCGGCATTGCCAGAAACATGGGCATTGCCTTTGACGACGACTGGAACGTTTATCTCTGCGATAACCAGGGCTGGAGTGAACGGGAAGACCTGCTGTTTAAGGGACGCATCCTGAAGATCACCGTGGATGATGACGGAAACATATCCCGCTGCGTGGAGGTCGCAAAAAATATGGAGCACCCCAACGGCATCCGTATCCGCGGAAATTACATGTATGTAACCCAGAGCTATCTTCACCCGGTAAAACGCGAGGACGGAAAGCTGGTAAGCTGCGTTTACCGTTTCGGACTGGATGAAGAAAATATTGATATCACCAACACTCTGGAGGACAAGCATATTTTTGCCACCTTTGTAACCCAGAATCCGGACTGCCAGTACGGCGCAGACGGCATCGTATTTGATAAAGAAGGGAATCTGTATGTGGGCAACTTCGGCGACGGCGCTGTCTACAAGCTTACCTTTAATGAGGATGGAAGCCTGAAGGATAATCAGGTATTTGCCCAAAACCCTGAACAGCTTCAGAGCACGGACGGCATGTTTTTCGATGAAGCCGGAAACCTTTATGTGGCTGATTTCTCCGCAAATGCCATTGCAAAGATCCGTCCCGACGGCCAGGTGGAACGAATCGCCCAGAGCCCTGACTGCACCGGAGTTGACGGAGGGCTTGACCAGCCCGGCGAGCCCATTGTCTGGGACGGACGCATCATCGCCTCCTGCTTCGATCTGGTTACAGGACCCGATAAAGTAAATAAAAAGCATGAAATGCCCGCCACACTGGTAGAGCTGGAGCTTTCCGAGTAGCAGGAGGAACACCATGGCAAATTATCTTTTGGCGCATGACCTGGGAACCAGCGGAAACAAGGCTGTCCTCTACAACGAGGACGGCACGCTGGAGGCCAGCGCATTATATGAATACGCCACCTTTTATCCTCATCCGGGATGGGTGGAACAAAACCCGGAGGACTGGTGGACTGCCGTATGCCAGTCCACAAAGCTTTTGCTGGAAAAATCCGGTGTCAGCCCCGCTGATATTGCCGCTGTTTCCTTCAGCGGTCAGATGATGGGATGTCTGATGCTGGATGCAGAAGGCAGGCCGCTCCGAAACATGATGATCTGGGCAGATACCCGGTCCGTCCGCCAGGAAAAGTGGATGCAGCAGCAGGCCGGAATGGAAGAAGGCTACCATATTACAGGACACCGTCTCAGCGCCTCCTACTCTGCCGCCAAGCTCCTGTGGGTACGTGACAATGAGCCGGAGCTTTATCAGAAATGCTGGAAAATGATCCACGCAAAGGATTACATCGTATACCTGCTCACCGGAAATCTGGTATCCGACTACTCCGATGCCTCAGGCACCAATCTGCTGGATATCACAAAAAAAGAATGGTCAGATGAGCTTCTGGACGCCTTTGATATTCCCAAAAGCATTCTGCCGGAGATCCATGCCTCCGCCGACATCGCAGGCAGGGTTACGCCGGAGGCTGCCCGGGCAACCGGACTGGCAGCAGGAACACCTGTGGTCATCGGAGGCGGCGACGGAAGCTGTGCTTGTACCGGAGCCGGCGTGGTCAGCGAAGGGAGCGCCTACAATGTCCTTGGGTCCTCCTCCTGGATTTCACTTGCATCGAAGGCTCCCATCTTTGACGAAACAATGCGTACCTTCAACTGGGTGCATCTCGACCCGCAGCTCTACACTCCCTGCGGAACCATGCAGGCCGCAGGATATTCCTATAACTGGTACCGCAATACCTTTGGAGATCTTGAAAAAGAAACGGCTCAAAAAACGGGCGGCAGTGCCTACGATCTGCTGAATCACGGAATCGAGGCAAGCAAGCCCGGAGCTGGCGGAATGCTTTATCTCCCCTATCTTCTGGGAGAGCGTTCCCCCCGCTGGAATCCGGATGCCAGAGGCGTTTTTGCAGGAATCAACATCACTTCAGAGAAAGGAGATTTTTCCAGAGCCGTCCTGGAGGGTGTTGGCTTTAACCTGAAGGTGATCCTGGATATTCTTCAGCGGAAGCATCAGATCGACGAACTCACCGTGATCGGCGGCGGCGCCAAAGGCGATGTATGGATGCAGATATTAGCGGATATCTGGCAGAAGCCTGTAGTCATCCCCAGATTCCTTGGAGAAGCCACCAGTATGGGAGCTGCCGTATGCGCCGGTGTAGGTGTGGGCATCTATCCGGATTACCAGACGGCCCTGAAAATGAATCCCAGGGAAAAAGTGATCCTGCCGAGGGCAGAATACAAAGAACGATATGATATGCTTTATGACATTTTCAACCATGCATATCAGGCGATGGTTCCCATCTATGAGGAATTGGCGGAATACCGGAATAAATTCGCCTGATATCCATGTACAAACAGCGAAAGGAGTGTTCGGTCATGAATGATACCCATCACCGAATGAAGCTGGCAGCCCATGCGCTGCTGTCCATGCAGAGACATTCCTGGGAGCATGGAACAGCCATGCAGGCTTTTCTGGAGTTGGGTGATACCCCTACCGTTATCGCTATGGCGCATGAAGCCGTTTACCGGCAGCGTCCGGACGGACGTGCTGCCGTTATGGGAAATGACGAGGCTGTGACAGATCCATGTTCCGTAGGAGAAGGGCTGCTCTATGCCTGCAGCCAGACGGACGATGTCTTTTTGAAGCAGGGCAAGGAAAAGCTGCTGAACTGGGCATTGCGCCAAGCTCCCCGCAGCGAAAACGGCATCGTCTATCACCTTATCAGTAAGAAGCAGTTCTGGGTGGATTCCGTTTATATGCTGCCGCCCTTCCTGGCTGCTGCAGGATATCCTGAGGAAGCCATGAAACAGTTCTGGGGATATACGACATGTCTGTATGACCCGGATGCCCATCTGATGAGCCATATGTGGGATGATGAATCCCACTCCTTCATCCGGAAGGACCACTGGGGAACAGGAAATGGATGGACTCTGGCAGCCATTGCGCGTCTGATTCCCATGATGAAAGAAGCCGGACGGGATGAGGATGCCCAAAAGCTTCAGGATCTGGCAAATGATCTGCTGGAACACCTTCTTGTATTCATGAGAACCGACGGACTGTTCCACGATGTCACGGATAACCCTTCCACCTTTGTGGAGACCAATCTGTCCCAGATGGCAGCCTACACTATTTACCGCGGACTGCATGACGGCTGGCTCTGCCCGGACAGCGTCAGCGGTAGGAAATATAGAGAGGCTGCAGACCGGATGCGGGCCGCAGCCAACCAAAAAATGAATGCCTACGGCTTTATCTCCGGTGTCTGCGGAGCGCCGGAATTTGATAAACCGGGATTTTCTCCCGAAGGCCAGGCATTTTATCTGCTTATGGAACAAGCCGCATCCAAGATTATATAACAGGAGAATCATAATGGAAAATTTTATCTGGTATAATCCCACAAAAATTATCTTCGGCAAAGGCAAGCATCTCCAAACCGGTGAGATCACAGCCGAATATACGAAAAAAGTGCTCCTCGTTTACGGAGGAAAAAGCATCAAAGCCACCGGAACCTACGATGACGTGACAAATTCACTGAAAAAAGCCGGCGTTGAATATGAGGAGCTTGCAGGCGTGAAGCCAAATCCCAGATTATCCCTGGTATATGAAGGCATCAAAATCTGCCGTGAAAAGAATATCTCCTTCCTGCTGGCAGTAGGAGGCGGCAGCGTCATCGATACCTGTAAGGCCATCGCCGCAGGCGTGTGCTATGAAGGGGACGTATGGGATTTCTACAAAACCTTAATGGTCCCGGAAAAAATGCTCCCAATAGGAGTAGTTCTTACGATTCCGGCAGCCGGCAGCGAAAGCAGCGACGGAAGCGTTATTACAAAGGAAGATACCCAGGAAAAGCGCGACTGCTGCTGTGATCTGATGTTCCCTAAATTTGCTATCCTGAATCCGGAGCTGTGCTATACCCTCCCGGAAAATCAGATTCGCGCCGGGGGAGCCGACATTCTGGCCCATATTATGGAACGCTATTTTGTTCCCAATGAAAATACGGATCTCTCTGACCGCCTCTGTGAGGGAGCTATGAAGGCACTGATCACAAACCTGCCAAAGGTTCTGGAAAATAAAAAGGACTATGATTCCTGGGCTGAAATCATGTGGACCGGAAATGTGGCTCACAACGGTCTTCTTGGGAAAGGGCGTCTGGATGACTGGGCAAGCCATGGTATTGAACATGAGCTGAGCGCCATCTACGACATTGCCCACGGAGCCGGACTTGCCATCGTGTTCCCTGCCTGGATGCGCTATGTCTACAAAGAGCACCCTCAGCGCTTCGTACAGTTTGCCAATAAGGTATGGGATATCGACACCGACAGCATGGACGAGGATACTGCCTGTCTGGCAGGTATTGATGCCTGCGAAAGCTTTTTCCGCAGTATCGGACTTTCCACCCGTCTTTCGGAGGTCGGCATCGGTGATGAAAAGATCCCTCTGATGGCAGAAAAAGCATGCGCCAGCCGTATGCTGGGAAGCTTCAAAAAACTGGATTCCGGGGATGTGGACGCCATCCTGAGATCAGCACTTTAATAAATGAAATTAATGGAGAATAATACTATGACATACAAAGACCTTACGCCGGAAAAACTGGCATCTTATTTTGATCACACACAGCTCAGGACCTTTGCCGTAAGAAAGGATTTCGAAATTTTGTGCAGCGAAAGCAAAAAATACGGTTTTAAAATGGTAGCCATCAATCCGGCTCCCGTTAAAATGTGCAAAGAGCTGCTGGCAGGAACCAGCATCCATGTAGGCGCAGCCGTCGGTTTCCCTCTGGGCCAGACCCCTATCGAGGTAAAGCGTTTCGAAACCATCCAGGCTATTGACGACGGTGCGGATGAAATTGATTACGTTGTAAACCAGTGCCAGTTAAAAGACAAAAACTATACTTATATTGAGAAGGAAATGCACGAGATCGTCAGCTACTGCCGTTCCCACAATATTATCTCAAAGGTTATCTTTGAAAACTGCTACCTGACCCAGCAGGAAAAGGAGGAGCTGTGCCGGATCGCCCGCGAAGTGAAGCCGGATTTTGTAAAAACCTCCACTGGCTTCGGTACCGGGGGTGCCACTCTGGAGGATGTCACACTGATGAAACGTCTGGTGGGCGATGATATCCAGGTAAAGGCTGCCGGAGGTATCCGCACTCTGGACACTGCACTGGAAATGATCAATGCAGGTGTCACCAGAATCGGTTCCACCGCCAGTGTAAAAATCGTGGAAGAATTGATCTCACGCTTATAAAACACAGTAAACAAATACAGGTATCGGAAAAATCCGGTACCTGTATTTTAGCATAATCGCGGCAAATAGCTTCGCTCTACTCCTCTTTTACTTTGCAGCAAAAGTAATCGTCACCTTGAACAGATCGCCGTCCAGATACAGCTTAAATTCGCCGCCCTGAAGCTCTGTCAGGCTTTTCGCAATGGAAAGACCCAGGCCGCTGCCCTCTGTATTTCGGGAAACATCACCTCGGATAAAACGCTCTGTCAGCTCATCGGCGGAGATATTTAAAGGCTGGGCGGAGATATTTTTCAGGGAAAAGATCACTTTGCGGTCATTCTTTTTCACCTCTGCATAGACCCTTGTTCCTTCCATGGCATATTTGGTTACGTTTGTGAAAATATTTTCCAGGACCCGCCACATATGCTGTCCGTCTGCGTAGATCACGGAAGGCTCATCGGCAAAATGGACCATCATGGTAAGCTGTCTTTCCTGAAATTTCTCTTCGAATTCACCGATCACCTGATGGACCATCTCCACGAAATCCAGCTCTGTCATCTGCAGGCTGATGTTGCCCGTGCTTGCCTTGGAAGCTTCCACCACATCCTCTGTCAGGACCTTCAGCCGCTGTGCCTTTTCCTCCAGGATATCCAGGTAGCCGCAGATTTTGGGGTCCGTGAAATTTTCTCTTTTCAGCAGATCTACATAGTTGATGATGGATGTGAGCGGAGTTTTGATATCATGGGAAACATTTGTGATCAGCTCTGTTTTCATGCGCTCATTTTTCATGCTGTTTTCCACTGCCGCATCCAGGCCGGAGCCGATGTTATTGATATACTCTGCCATTGTCAGTTGTTCCCCCGTAAGACCTTCCACAGGGATCTTGTACTGCAGCTCTCCGTCGGAAATCCGCTTCAGACCCTCCAGAATCCGCTCTCTTCCTTCCGCTTTCCGGATGCAGTATGCCAGAAGCGCCATGTCTGCAAAGAACAGAAGGAGGAGAAAACCAGCTCCTCCGGTAAAAATAATCGCATTTACCAGAAACTGGAATACGAGAAACATTCCCACTCCAACGGTTAATTTTATTTTTGTTCTGGTGTTGCGGGCATACAGCTTCAGAAAGCTGCGGATTTTCCCAAAGCCTTTTTTTACCCAGCTAAGCAGCCAATAAAGAAGGCTGCCCTTCCATATGGTTTTTGCCTTGATCCTTCTCACCAGGCTCAGATAACCGATGGAGAACCAGAAGACTGTGTACAGCCCAAAGGCTGCTCCTATGACACAAAGCGCCTGTTCTTCTCTCCATGGACCATCGCGCCACAGGCTACGATTGAGTCCCAGTTCAAGAGCCATAATTCCCGGAATCCACGCTGCAAAGACTGCTGCCGCCGCGATCTCCGTAAACCATCTGTCAAAGAAGCAGAGATGGATCTCCTCATCCTCCGGTCTGCGCCCTGCCGCAACTGTCAGCCAAACGAATCCCACCAGCAGTATCACAAGTGAACATACAAAGCTGCAGGCTGCCGCCGGAAACCAGGAGGAACATTTCTCGTATATTTCCTGCCTTTCCGCAAGCTTATCCTGTGCCTGGAAGGTCAGATCCACATTTACCGCAAACACATAGTTCTCTGATGTGCTGTGTTCCTGAGCCATTTGATGCCATTCATCCATAGTAAATCCCCACGTACTGCTGTTTCCGTTTTCCAAATACGTAAGATTCGTCTCACACTCGGAAAGCTTTGGTCTCAGTATCATATATGCTCCTTCCGATTTCATCTCGTTCAGAACAGTATTGGATTTATCATAGGATTCATATCTTCTTTTGTTTGTATAGATCTTCTGCGTATCCTTATCTAAATAATAATAGGTAAGATTGCTTTTTTCGTCCTGATAAGCCTCCGCAGTATCCAGCGCCCGTTCATAGTCAGCCGCCATGCTGATAGCCGTATTCAGTGCGTCAAAGGCTTCCTCAAGCCTTCCGTTCCATTCCGGTCGTACATTCAGTACATCCAGGATGCTGTCTGCATCTACCGGCTTGAATTTTTCCGGTATGCTGTTTCCGGTATAATTGCTTACTTCTGAATATATCTCATCGCCATTGGCATTCACGATGCTGCTGATCCCCGCCTGAACAGTCCCCTCCTCAAGCTGTCCGTTCTCCAGTTCCTCTCTCACTTCTCTGATCAGCTCTGCCTTTGCTTTTTCCATGTCTGAATCTGACGGGTATGCTTCGTCAACCTCAAAGGAAAAGGCCCCGCTGTCCAGTTGCTCCATGAATTCGCGGCAGTAATAGTAATCGTATGTGCCGTCCCCCTTATTACAAATCAGGATATTGCTCCCATCGTCATATCCCCTGTCGGAGCCATATTCCCATGTGCTTTCTCCCCATTTCTTCAGATCCTCCACGGAATAAGCAAGCCCCGATTCATTCCTGTAGGTCAGCGCAGAGCCATCCAGGATCTCACTCAAATCTATCACTGCGGACTCCGACTCTGAAAGCCTGGCCGTATTCTTTATATTTCCCAGGATCTGCCAGGACGACTCATAAAGCCTGGTACCAAAGCTGACAGAGTTTTCATAATAGTCCGCTTTTTCCAGCGGGTTTACGCCCTGGCTGACTATATATATCAGCAGCGCTGCGCAGCTTACCGCCACAGCCGCTGCAATATGCACCCAAACGATCCAGACGCCTTTCACGGCATTTCTTCTATACCTTTTTTTCTTCATACTTTACCCCTTTCATGTTCTGCACAAGCTGTCCTGTTTCTGCTGTCTTACAGTTTTTCTACCTTGTAGCCCAGTCCCCATACCACTTTTAAATATCTGGGTTCTCTTGGATTGATCTCGATCTTTTCCCGGATATGCCGGATATGCACAGCTACCGTATTATCGGCAGCGATGGCTTCCTCGTTCCAGATATTTTCGTATATCTGGTTGATGGAAAAGACCCGGCCCTGATTCTTTATGAGTAGCAGAAGGATGTTGTATTCAATGGGTGTCAGCTTCACCGGCTCCCCGTCCACTGTAACCTCCTTCAGATCATCGTTTACCATCAATCCGCCTGTCTCATAAATGTGTGCTCCGCTTTTTCCCGCTCTCGCCCCAAGCTGGGTGTAGCGGCGAAGCTGTGATTTCACTCTCGCCACCAGCTCTAATGGATTAAACGGCTTTGTCACATAATCGTCTGCACCTACGTTCAGCCCAAGGATCTTATCCGCATCCTCGGATTTTGCGGAAAGAATGATAATGGGAAGCGGATTCTCCTCCCGGATCTTTAAGGTTGCCCGGATGCCGTCAAGCTTTGGCATCATCACATCAATGATCAGCAAGTCCACAGGCTCGCTGTTCAGCATTTTAATCGCCTGCTGCCCGTCATAGGCTTTCAGCACATCATAGCCCTCCTGCTGCAGATAGATCTCAATGGCCTCCACGATTGCTTTATCATCATCACAAACTAAAATGTTCGCCACGTTCTCACCTCCCTTAACCTGAAATTAGGATAACAAACAGTTTTTAAGATGAAAGGGGGAATTTCTTAATTGTTTCTTAAGACGCATAAAAGAGCCGGCAGCCTGAATCCGGAAAATCCAAACTGTCAGCTCTTATACCCATTAAATGGGTGCGGATCATTCTCCTAAGAAGTAATGTCCATAGGCATCTGCTGCTTTCAATGCAGCAGCCACTGTCTGCGGTGTAACCTCGAAAGGCATGTTGTGCAGGGTGTCATTTTCTGCACAGGCAGCTTCCGCCACTGCCATGATCTTTTCATCAGTCACCTCGGCCACTCCCAGCTCTTTCAAAGTAACCGGAAGTCCAACTTCGATGCAGAAGTCAATGATATCCTCCAGTTCCTCAGCCGGTACGTTTTCCAATACAAGCTGGGCAATGGTACCAAAGGCCACCTTTTCCCCGTGATACATATGATGGCATTCCTCCAGCACAGTCAGGCCGTTGTGGATTGCATGAGCGCCTGCAAGTCCTGCACTTTCAAATCCAATACCAGAGAGAAGGGTGTTTGCCTCAATGATTTTTTCCACAGCCTCCGTGCATGCCCCTGCTTCCAATGCGATTTTCGCTTTCGTTCCTTCGCTCATCAGGGTGTCAAAACACAGCTTTGCCAGTGCCATGGCTGCTTCTGTGGTCTTTCCCCCTGCGCAGGAGGTAGCCTGGCTTCTCTGACACGCTCTTGCCTCAAAATAGGTTGCCAACGCATCACCCATACCGGAAACCGTCAGACGAACTGGTGACTTTGCGATAATTTCCGTGTCCATCAGCACCATGTTGGGGTTTGCCGGAAGGAACAGGTATTCTTCAAAAACTCCTGCATCTGTATAAATTACCGAAAGGGCGCTGCAAGGAGCATCTGTAGATGCAATGGTAGGACAGATCAAAACCGGGGTCTTTGTGTAGTAAGCCACAGCCTTTGCGGTGTCAAAGATTTTTCCGCCTCCGATCCCGATGACCAGGTCGCAGTCTTTTTCTTCCATAACGGCCTTCAGACGGTTGATTTCCGTTTTGCTGCATTCGCCGTTAAAATAGTCGAACACAATACTGCATCCGGTATTTTTAAAGCTTTCCTCAATCTCAGCTCCGATTCGTTTGTATCCTCCGGCGCTGATCAGCACAAGGGCTTTCTTTCCGTATGCCTCTGCATAAGTACCCAGCTTTTTCATCTCTCCCGCACCCTGCACATATTTTGAGGGGCTGATTAGTATTCTTGCCATGTTCTATACCTCCTTTTTGTTTCAGCATACAACATCGTTAAAGAAATGTCAATATAACAGTAATAAAAAGGTTCCCGCTGCCAGTAGATTTAAGGAACAGCGGGAACGTTCTTGACTTTCCTAACAAATTTATATTTCCTGTGAACAGTAGCGTGCAAACTCCTCATCCGTGCATTTCACATAATGGGTGCCGCCTGCGTGATGATAGGTTCCAGCGTTGTAGTCGATGCCGGAGGTCTTGTAGTCATAGGTTTCGGCAATCCTCTGCTTTTCCACCACCGGATTTGGGGAGGGGATGGCGGAAAGAAGGCTTCTGGTGTAGGGATGCAGGGGATTTTCGAAAATCTCCTCAGTGGTTCCCGTTTCCAGAAGATGGCCCAGATGAAGCACACCGATCCGGTCAGAGATATATTTTACCATGGACAGGTCGTGGGCGATAAACAGGTACGCTGTGCCTGTCTCCTCCTGGATGTCCTTCATCAGGTTTACCACCTGCGCCTGAATGGACACGTCCAGAGCGGAAATACACTCATCTGCAATGATCAGCTTCGGATTCATGATCAGGGCGCGGGCGATTCCCACACGCTGTCTCTGACCGCCGGAAAACTGATGGGGATATCTGGCCGCATGCTCCGGTGCCAGGCCTACCTTTGCAAGAATGGCTTTGATCTTTTGTTCCCGTTCTTCCTTATTCTTATAAAGATGATGGATATCCAGACCTTCTCCCAGAATATCCCGTACCTTTTTACGGGGGTTCAGGGATGCCATCGGATCCTGGAAAATCATTTGCATCTGGGTACGCAGAGCTTTGTTTGTGTCCTTGCTCATCTTGCCGCTGATATCCATGCCGTTAAGCTGGATCTTTCCCGCTGTGGGATCATAAAGGCGGATAATGCTTCGTCCGATGGTAGATTTTCCTGATCCGGACTCGCCTACCAGTCCGTAGGTCTCCCCCGGATAAATCTTGAAGGATACATTTTCCACCGCATGTACCGTATAACTGCTGCTTACCCGGAAATACTGCTTTAATCCATCCACGGTAAGAAGCGGTTCGGCATTATAATTGACTGCCATGTTCTTCTGCCTCCTTCTTCATTCGTTCGATTCGGTTCTTTAACTCCACAGGCATCTCCACCTTCGGCGCTCTGGGGTCTAACAGCCAGGTTGCCGCAAAATGAGTGTCCGTAACCTGGAACATCGGCGGATCTGCCTTGTCGTCCACGATCAGTGCATAGCGGTTACGGGGCGCAAACGCATCGCCTGGCTTCTCATGAAGCAGGTTCGGCGGAGAACCTGGAATGGTATACAGACGTTCATCGTCCGTATCCAGGTCCGGCATGGAGGACAGAAGTCCCCACGTATAAGGATGTCTCGGGTCGTAATAAATCTCGTTGATGGTACCCTTTTCCACGATCTTTCCTGCGTACATAACATTTACATAGTCCGCAACCTTTGCCACAACGCCCAGGTCATGTGTAATGTAAATAACGGAAATCCCTCTCTCTTTCTGAATACGCCGGATCAGCTCGATGATCTTTGCCTGAATGGTTACATCCAGCGCCGTAGTCGGCTCATCACAAATCAGAAGATCCGGGTTACATGCAAGAGCGATGGCAATGACAACACGCTGGCGCATACCGCCGGAAAGCTGATGGGGATAGTTTTTCATACGCTTCTCCGCATCCTCGATCCCAACCTCCTTCAAAAGCTCCACAGCCCTGTCCCAGGCTTCCTTTTTCGGAGTTTTGAAGTGCCAGATCATACCCTCCATGATCTGTTTTCCGATCGTCATGGTAGGATCAAGGCTTGTCATGGGATCCTGGAATACCATGGCAATCCTTTTTCCGTTAATATGTCTGCGGATCCATTTTTTGTCTTTTTTCAAAATATCCACGGTTTCCGGACTGCCGTCCGCATGATGGTAGGAAAACTCAATGGTTCCGTTTTCCACCTTTGCATTGGAAGCCAGGATTCCCATTGCCGCTTTCATGGTAACGGATTTTCCGGAACCGGATTCTCCTACAATGGCAACGGTCTCCCCTTTATAAAGGTCAATGTTCACACCGCGGATGGCATGGACTGTTCCTGCTGTGGTCTGGAAGGTGATGTCCAGGTCACGGATATCAAGAATTTTTTCTTTACTTTCTGACATGGATGATCACCTCACATTTCTTTTAATTTCGGATCAAGTGCTTCACGAAGTCCGTCAGCCACCAGGTTAAAGCTCAGCATCAGAAGCGCCATAGTCACGATCGGCGGGATTATCTGGTAGGGATGTGTCGTAAAGCTGTTAAAGGTCTCTGAGATCAGGGAGCCAAGTGAACACTGGGGTACCGGAATACCAAGACCTACGAAGCTTAAGAAAGCCTCGGTGAAAATAGCAGTCGGTATGGAGAACATTACCTGGGTAATGATCGGTCCGATAATGTTTGGCAGTACTTCCTTGAAAATGATAAAAAAGCTGCCAGCACCAAGTGTTCTGGAGGCCAGGACAAATTCTTGTTCCTTCAGCTTCAGCATTTCCGCACGTGCAATACGGCTCATGCCCACCCATTCTGTCAGCATCAGGGCAATGATAATGGTGATCATACCCGGCTGCAGAACCAGAAGAAGAAGGGTTACAATAACAAGACGTGGAATACCGTTTGCGACTTCCAGGATACGCTGCATGACCATATCCACCCTTCCGCCGAAATAACCGGAAATCAAACCGTAGCTCATACCGATGAGCATATCAATGATCGCAGCGGCAACGGCAATGATCAGGGAAACACGGGCACCAGACCAGGTTCTTGTCCAGATATCGCGTCCGAAGTTATCGCTTCCAAACCAGTAATATGTATCGTCAAGTCCTTTGTCCACATAATTATTTACAGTCTTGGAGCCTCTTGTAGTACGCATTGTCTCGCTTCCATCGAGAATTCCGAACTTTTCCAATGCTTTTACCCGGGGTGCCAGGTTCTTTTCACTCAGTGTCTGCCCGGAATAGGTATATTCATTCATACCCGGTCCCACAGCAGCCATGATACTGATGAGAATGATCAGGACAAGTCCCACAACTGCGCTTGTTTTCTTAAAGTAACGGGTAATGACATCCTTCCAGAAGCTCTGTGCCGCAAAATTGGAATCAATGCCGATTTCTTCTATATTATTTTTCAATTGGAAATCTGCATCCACAGGTACGTAGGGAGCCGCCTGCACGACCGTTGTTGTGCCTTTTTTCATGATGTCAGTCTCCTTTCTTTGCCAGTCGGATTCTTGGGTCGATCACACCGTAGAGAATGTCCACCACCAGCATAATACCGATGTACATAGCAGAATAAATAAAGCTCAGGGAAATGACCACATTGTAATCATTTGACTGGATCGCATTTACCAGAAGGCTTCCTACGCCCGGAATGGCAAAAATCTTTTCTACTACCAGGGAGCCTGTCATCAGATCCACGATCAGCGGAGCCAGGACCGTAATAATAGGGATCAGTGCATTTCGCAGAGCGTGCTTGAAGATCAGCGCGGAACCGGAGATACCCTTGCTCTCCGCCAGAAGCATATAGTCGCTTCCCAGAACCTCCAGCATCTCACTCCTGGTAAACCTGGCTATAGATGCCATGGTAAACATGGACAGGGAAATACTGGGCAGCACACTGGACGACATGGCGGCTTTTGCGCTGTATAGCATGGGGAACCACTGCAGGCGGAAACCCATGGAATAGCTCAGCGCCAGAGCAAATACATACGAAGGCACCGACACACCTATAACGGAAATCACGGTTGCCAGGGAGTCCCAGATGGTATTATGCTTCAATGCTGCCAAAAGGCCAAGAAGCAGCCCCACAATAGCCCCTAAGGTTACAGCAAGTCCTCCTATTCCAATGGAGATCGGCAATCTTGTCTGGATCATTTGGGAAATAGGTGTGTTCTTGGAAATGTTGTAGCTGACACCCAGATCGCCTTTCAGCATGTTTTTCGCGTAATTAAAGAACTGGACGACAATAGGCTGGTCAAGTCCGTATTTCGCGTAGAGTGCTGCACGCTGGTCATTGTTTAGCTTCTCATCATTGAACGGCGAACCCGGCATGAGCTGCATCAGGATAAACAGGACAAGCAGAATCGCCAGAAGTGTGAAAAGAGAAGTTAATAATCGCTTAACAGTGTATTTTTTCACGTTTCTCCTCCTCGTTTGCTTTTGTTGCGAAGCCAGCCCGCTTTTGATTCCTCATAGAATGCCAGGCTTACTTCAAAAACCGCACCGGGATTTGACCCCCGGTGCGGCTGGAAATATTCAGATTTTTTACTTATTCAGCCTTTACAGTGTTTTTGTAAACACGGTTCAGGGCAACCGGATGGAATTCAACACCTGTTACAGCGCTGGACATCATCTCTGCGTTAGCCTGTGTGTACAGCGGGTAGATAACAGCCTCATCCATTACGATCTTTTCAGCATCGTACAGTCTTGCCCAACGTCCCTCAGCATCTGTGCAAAGGTCGCCGGTGGTGCACTCAGCGATAATGGAATCGTACTCTTCGTTGCTCCACAGACCGTAGTTGTTGGAGTTGTCGGTGATCCACATTCCAAGGTAGGTCATCGGGTCAGCATAGTCTGGTCCCCAACGTGTAAGACCAAGCTGGAAGTTACCGTTCTGCATATCCTCAACACGCTGTTTCTTCGGCTCTACCGTAAGGTTTACGGTTAATCCCGGAAGGGTTGTCTCCCACTGCTCTTTCAGAACCTGTGCAACCTTCTGCGGTGCATCGTCAGCATCTACAACCATATCCAGAGTCAGCTCGGAGATTCCAAGCTCTTCAAGACCAGCTGCCCACAGCTCTGCTGCTTTCTCAGCATCGTATGTGCAGACATCTGCATATCTCTCCTGATCTGCAGAGTAGTCAGATCCATCCGGACCTGCTGCAAACTGCATCGGAACTGCTGTATAGGTAGGAAGGGAACCATCCTTTAATACGTCAACAGTGATGGCTTCACGGTCGATTGCCATGGTCATAGCCATACGAACGTTTAAGTTAGCCAGTTCAGGAACAGCGTCCATGTTCGGGCTGACATACCACAGATATCCGGCACCGATGGTCTGGAATTCCGGATCGTCTGCAACCTGGTCAACCTGCTCACCGTTTACAAGAGTCAGGTCAAGGTCTCCTGTCTGATAGCTCATAAGAGCCTGCTGGGAATCCTGGATAACCTGATAGTTCAGACCTGGCAGGGAAACATTCTCAGCATCATAGTAGTCTTCGTTCTTTGTAAGATGAATAGCGGTAGCTGCCGGCTCATACTCATCAAGAACAAAAGCGCCGTTGGAAAGTGTAGTCTCCGGGCTTGTACCAAAGGTATCGCTGCATGTCTCAAAGAATGCTTCGTTAACCGGATAGAAGGTCGGGAAGTACATCAGAGACAGGAAGTAGGATACAGGTACGTTCAGTTTTACTTCCAGAGTCTTGTCGTCAACTGCTGTAACGCCAAGCTCGCTTAAATCTTTTTCTCCTGCGATGATCTCGGCTGCGTTTACTACCTGGCCGATATCGCTTAACATATAAGCATACTCAGAAGCAACAGCCGGGTCAACGGCTCTCTGCCATCCAAATACAAAGTCTGCTGCTGTCACAGGGTCGCCGTTGCTCCACTGTGCGTCACGAAGATGGAAGGTGTATGTAAGACCATCCTCTGAAAGATCATAGCTCTCTGCGATTGCAGGAACTGCCTGACCGTCTGCGTCCATCTGCATCAGACCATCGGTATAGTCTGCGATAACCTCGAAAGAGGTTCCGTCAGTAGCCTGCTGTGGGTCCAGAGACTGTACCGGAGTTTCCAGCATGACATTCAGATCAGAAGTGCTTTCTTCTGCTGCCATAGCAACAGTTCCAGTGCTCATGAGTCCCACTGTCATAGCGGAAGCTGTCAAAAGTGCAACAATTGCTTTTGACTTTCTCATTATAATTTCCTCCTCTTAAATAAAAATAAGCGCAAATCAGTGATTACATGCACTCCTTTGCGCTTGCTTTTAGTATAATAGTACAATACCGCTTTAAAGTCCAGAACTTTTTTTTGTTTTTTTACAGATGCGTTTATGAGAATATTTTTCTCTTTTGGCAGGTCAGAAAACGAAGGAACTCTTTTACTCCCCCTCCAACCAGCTTTACTTTGTCGGGCCGGGAACCTGCTGCTTCCGATACATCAAAGAAATCACCGCCCACCGTTTCCGGTGTGATCATAAAGCTGTCGCTGCCGTATACGCCTTCTCCCAGACCGATAAATTCATCTCCCCAGAAACAACAATCAACGGAAGTGATACCGTGATTCTCTGCGAAATATCCCATCAGGGTATTTACATTATCGCTTTTGCTGGAAATCCCTACTTCCAGATACTTTGCATCCGTGGTCGCTGTCAGGGGCGGAAAACCCTCCCTGCTTCTGCTTTCCGCAAGCGCGATAAGCTTCTTCAGCCCTCCGGCAAAGCCGTGCGCTGCCAGACTTTCCATAAGTCTCTCCACCTCTCCTTCCTGGAGAAACAGCGCGTCTCCTCTGTCCCGTTCTGCCATCAGATCGATTTTGCAGTAATTGGGACGTGAAAAGACAACATCCGTATTCATGGAGTATTTTTCCAGCAAAAATCTGTGAATATCATAGCAGGCATCATGGATGTACAGAAGTGTTTCCGGATCCGGCATCCTCCCTCCAATGGAAATAAGCTCTCCTTTTTCATCAAACCCATAGTTAAATGCGCCCCGTCCCAGGCCGAAAAACAGATTTTTTCTTTCTTCCACCGTAAAATAAGACGCGAGCCTTCCGCCTGCTATATTTTCCATAGTTGTGCCGCTGACAACGGCAAGCTTTGTTCCCTGGGCAAGAAGGGGCTTCATAGCCGCAGCCGCCTCGTCCGCCGGGGCTTTCCGGGAAAGGACCGCAGTGCCGTCCCAGTCAAAAAAAATTGCTTTATACTGCTTCATACTAAAATCCCATCTCCTTTTGTAAGCCTGATTTCCCTGTCTCCGCACCAGAAGGTCAGAGGCTTTCCTTCTATAAGTGTAAATTCCGCACCCCTGTCCGTGATCTCTGCCTTCAAAAGACTTCCCTGATACCGGATACGGAAGGAATAGCCCTGCCATTCCTTTGGCAGATAAGGCTTGAATTCCAGCCGCCCGCCGTTGGTCCTCAGTCCGGCAAAACCGTTTACGATCGCCTGCCAGGTGCCCGCCATGTTCGCAGCGTGGATTCCGGCATAAAAATTATTGTGATAATCGTCCAGATCCATGCGGGCTGACTGGGAAAAATAGCGGTACGCCTCCTCATAATTTCCGATCTGACACGCAACAATCCCGAAAATACAGGTAGACAGTGAGGAATGATGCAGCGTGACCTCCTGGTAAAAATCATAATTCCGCCTGATCTCCTCCTCTGTAAAAAGGTTGCTGTGGAGATACATCCCAAGGATGGCGTCAGCCTGCTTTGACATGCGGTGGCGCATGATAAAAAGCGGATGGTAATTCTCATACAGCCATGCCCTTTTCTCCGGAGGAATCCTGGATTCATCCCAGGGTCTGCGCATCATAAAGCCGTTATCCATGGGATAGATCCTCCGTTTTTCATCGTATGGGAAATACATATTTTCCACGATTTTCTGCCATAATTCCGTTTCTTCCAGGGCAAAATCCATCTTTTTTGAAAGCTCATTCAGCTTCTCGGTATGGTTCTCCTTAAGATACTCCACGGCTGCAACAGCATCCCGAAGATGCTCTCTTGCCATCAGATTGGTGTAGAAATTATTGTCCACCAGAACGTTATATTCATCCGGGCCTGTCACATCACAAATGCAGTATTTTCCTCCCTTGCACTCTGCAAAGCTTCCCACATCCGCCCAGACACGAGCTGTCTCGATCAGCATTTCCGCACCCATTTCTATAAAAAATTCCACATCTCCCGTCACCCTCAGATAGAGAGCCAGTGCGTATTCGATATCCGCATTAATGTGGTACTGCGCCGTTCCCAGTGGATAGTAGGTGGATGCCTCCTCCCCGTTGATGGTGCGCCAGGGGTAAAGCGCTCCCTTGTCATGTCCCAGGATCCTGGCGCGGGCGCGGGCCTTGTCAAGAGTCCGGTAACGGTATTCCAGAAGACTTCTCGCCAGCTCCGGTGCCGTATAAATATAGAAAGGAAGTATGTACATCTCCGTATCCCAGAAATAATGGCCCTCATATCCCTCTCCCGATAATCCCTTTGCGCCCTGCCCGGTACGTCCGTCTCTTCCGGCGGACTGCATAATATGAAACAGATTAAAACGCATTCCCTGCTGCAGGGCATCCTGCCCCCGGATCTCCACGTCAGCGTTCTCCCAAAATTGGTGCATATAGTCCTTTTGCCATTGCTCCAGGGAAGCAAAGCCCTGATCCTTTACCTGCTCCAACAGCCTGCAGGTAAATCCTTCCAGCTTCTCTGCCCGCATATCCAGATCCGAGGTATAGCATATAAATTTTTCCAGAACTGCTTCCTGACCCAGGTTTACAAAAACCGTTTTCCGCAGCTCTGCCTCTAGTTCTCCGGTCTCCTTAACAAACCCGATATCCCGTTCCTCTGTACAGCTTTCGTTCTCTGCAGAAGTTTCTGCTCCGTCCGATACCCCTATGCTGTGGATGCTGCCGCACGCCATGGTCAGCCCGCTGGTTTTTGTAATTCCCTGGTAAAACAACAGATCCTCCCTGGCAAAAAGCTTCTGCGGCTCCAGCTTCCGTCCAAAAGGCCCGTAATCCACAATCGGGTTCGTCTTTCTTGTATGGTTTTCCACATTTGCCTGCAGCTTTGAACAAAATTGCACCCTTCCACTGAAATTAAGCGGGGTCACGCCATACCGGATCGCCATGATATTCTTATACTGAAAGGATACAAGCCGGGTGATTTCGATTTTCATTTTCTTCCCTTTCGGGGATGTCCAGACCAGGCTGCGGGTGAGAATTCCTTCCTTTAAATGAAGGGTTCTTTTATAATTTTCTGTTCTTCCCTCCCTCATGTCAAACCACTCACCGTCCGCCATTACCCTTGTCTCTTTCAGATTTGGAAGGTTTAAAAGAGACTGGCTGAAAAGCGGAGAGCCAAAGTTTGCTTCCCCGTAACGGATCTTTTCGCTTTCATAAAAGCCATTGATAAAGTTTCCTTCCAGCCCTGTATCCTCATCAAAAGGATAGGCTTCCTCAAAGGTCCCTCTCGTTCCGATATACCCGTTTGACAGGGCAAATGCCGTCTCGTTTCTGTAATTGTTTTCGATCTCAAATGTGGTTTCCGTAATGGTCCACGGCTCCACAGGATAGATTGGCTTCTTATATAAATCCATATACTTTTATCCTTTCACCGCCCCGGCCGTCAGGCTTTCCATTACCTGTTTCTGCAAAATAATGAACAGCACGATCGTAGGCAGAACAGTCATCACCACTGCCGCAAAAAGGGCGGAATAATTGTTTGCAAAGGTTCCCATATAGTAGTTCAGGGCAATGGGAACGGTTCTGGCTCTGTCCCCGCTGGTAAGCATCAGGGCAAAATAAAACTCATTCCACGTATTGATAAACTGCAAAAGCGCAATGGTCACAAGCCCCGGTTTTGCCAGGGGCAGAATGATCCGCAGAAAGGTCTGCAAAAAGGTTGCCCCGTCTATATAAGCCGATTCCTCCAGCGCCATGGGAATGGTTTTGTAATAGCTTGTCATGACAAAAAAGGACATGGGAATCCCCATTGCAGAATATACAATGACCAGTCCAAGCTTTGTATCAAATATCCCCAGCTTCTGGAAAATGGCAAACAGAGGCTGTGATATCGCCTGCGCCGGAAGCATAAGGGAGGCGGATATCAAAAGCACTACCAGGATTTTCAGTTTGAAATCAAACCTTGAAATAATATAGGAGCACATCGCCACAAGAGCCACTGTTACAAGGACGCTGCAGCCCACAATGATCACGCTGTTCAGGAAATACTTTGCGATGGGCGCATACTTAAAAGCTGCTATGTAGTTATCCGGCTTAAAGCTTGCGGGCCATGACAGAGCGGAAGAATTGATCTCACTATAGGTCTTAAAGGAGCTGATAAAAGCCCAGACGATAGGGCCTACTGCGATCAATGTAAAGAAGATCATAAACAAATATTTCGCAAAGACCGCCAAATATATCAAAATCTTTGATGTCTTTTTCATCGGATTTCCCCCTTTCCGGCAGCCGCTTTTTTGCTTCTGCGGCCTCCTTTTTCTGTCTCAGATCTCTCCCTGAAAATATTCTGGATCAGCAGAACCAGCACCAGACCTATGGTAATCTGCACCACGCCCACTGCGTTTGCCTTTCCATAATTGTTCTCCAGGGTTGCTGTTTTATACAGGTAGATCGGCAGGTTCAGGGTGGCATTTCCCGGACCTCCCTTTGTAGTCATATAGATAATATCAAACTGGGATACCATGGCCACGGATGCCAGCGTCACACAGGTTCCGAAGATATTTTTCATCAAAGGCAGGGTAATATACCGGTCCACCTGCCAGGGCTTTGCCCCGTCCACCACTGCTGCCTCATAGATTTCCTTATCAATGGCTCCCATTTCTGAAAGGAAAATTATGGTGTTAAAGCCTGAATATAAGATCCAGGTACATGTCACAGTCCAGAATGCGTAGCGGGAATTTCCGAACAGGTTCGGCACCATGGTATAGTCCACTCCAAGAAAATCCAGGAAGGGTTTGACCACCCCAAAGGAAGGATTCAAAAGCAGGGTGAACATCACGCCCGTAGCTGCTGTTGGGATAATATTGGGGATCATATATGCCGTGCGGACCACCTTCCAGCCCTTTGGTTTTCTTCTCAGCACCAGCGCCATGGAAAGGCCAAGTGCAACATGAAATGTGGACTGGAGCACTACCCACACAAGAGTATTCCGGATAGAGACCAGGAAATCCCCGTCCTGGAAAATGGTTACAAAATTCTTGATCCCCTGAAATACAGGGCTGGAAAATGTGGTGTAATTGCACAGGGAAGTATACGCCACGGTCACGATGGGCGCTGCATAAACCAGCGCAAATAACAGCATACAGGGAATGGTAAACAGAGCGATCCATATTCCTTTATTCTTTGTTCTCATCAGACAACCTCCTTCTTATTTATTCTTCCTGCATGGAAAAAGAGGGCAGCGGTTTGCGCCCCCTTTTCGTTTATTTACAGGGTTTATTCTGCATTTTTCTCCGCAGATTCGGAGAGCTTCTGGCAGAATTCCTGGGCCGTGATATTGCCGTAAGCCAGCTCCGGAAGCTGTGTGGAGAAGGTGTCGATGGTGTTCTGATACCAGTAAGCCTGATTCTGTCCATAGGTGATCTCTGCTTTTCCCTGGATGTCCAGAACCTGTGCCATCAGAGGATCGCTCTCTGTCAGTCCGGACGGAATTTCCAGGTTGTCGGAAACCGGCTGCAGACCAGTCATTTCCAGAGCCTTGATCTGGTTTTCCGGACTTGTCTCAAATTTCAGGAATGCTACGGCTGCCTTGATCTTTTCCTCGTCCTTCGCGCCTACCATATCACCAGGTGTCGGTACCATTTCCATGCCGTTTCCAGGCATCAGCATGATTCCCACGTTGTCGTAAAAGCCTTCCGGCGCTTTTTCTGTCTCGGAGAAATCCGGGATCATCCATGGTCCGTTGGGGAACATTGCCACTTCGCCGTTAAAGAAATGGGTTGCCATTGGATCATATTTTCCGCCTACCGCATCCGGGGTAGTATATTCCTGGAACATTTTCTGGATGGTTTCTGCTGCAGCTTCCACCTCCGGTGTGTTAAAGTCTGTGGGATACATGGTGTTCATCCAGATATTGCCTGCCTCGCCGTTTGTTCCGATCAGCGCGCTCATCCACAGATTTGTAAGCCAGCCGGAATCTGCGCTGTCCATTCCCAGCGGTGTGATCCCCGCCTCCTTCAGCTTGTCACATGCCTCAAAAAATTCATCCCAGCTTGCATATGATACCTCCGGTGCTTCAATGCCAGCCTGCTCGAACAGCTCTTTGTTATAATAAATGTAGGAAATCTCCTTAGAAACCGGAACCCCGTAGATTTTTCCATCCACGGTATTGAATTCCAGAGAGGTTTCATCGAACAGTGCTTTCCACTCTGCATCCTCCTCAAAATACGGTGTCAGGTCTGCCACCTTGCCGGATTTCGCAGCAAGCTCAGTGATATTATTGCCTCCGTTAAATACAATATCCGGCAGATCTCCGCTGGAGATCAGAAGCTTGATCTTCTGGTTGTAAGCATCCGTGGTAGGGATTTCCTCAAACTGGAATTCCACGTTTTTTCCTTCCTCAGTTTTCTGGAATTCTTCAAATAAATAAGCGTAATAATCTGCTGCGTAGTCTGTTCCCACATGATAATTGATCACGTTCAGCACGATCTTTTCATCCTCTCCCGCATATACCGGAAGGCTTGCTGCCATCAGTCCTGCCATGGCTCCTGCAAGGATCTGCTTTGTCCATCTTTTTTTCATCTTCATTCCTCCTTCATTTTTTCCGGGCGCCTGACACTGCCCTGTCCTCATATGTTTACTATAGCACCTGTCCGGCATTCTTTTAATAAACTCCTTTGCCGGATTCCTTGGAATTTCCATCCTTTTCTGTCCCGCTTTTTGCCCTTTTCACAGCTCTTCCTGGTCCTCATTGAAAATTTTGACTTTTTCTTTTGAATTTTTTGCATTTTTCCGAAACGCATTGATGAAATCTGACAAATATGTAATAATTATAAATATAACGTTTCGGCTGCCAGGTGGAAACAACATTTCAAATCATAACGGAAGAAGGGAGAATCATATGGAAAATATGAAAAAACCACCATTTTTTTCCGGTGTTTTTCAGAAAAACAATCTTTCCCTCCGCACCTTTATTACGGCTGCAGTCTCCCTGATCGTAACGGTGGTCCTTCTTTGCTCCACCCTCTTTTATTATGCCAGAACCTCCGCACTTTTAAAGGACAATTCCCAGGAATCCATTGTACGGCAGCTCAATCAGGTCAATGACCGCATTACCGAGCAGATTGATTCCATTGATTCCGTTATTCCCCTTTTTATGTCAAACAATATGATCATGGATGCCCTGGAGTCTCCTCATCCTTCCAACAAAAGCGTCAACAACCGCTTTCAGATTGAGCGGCAGATGTCCTATATTTACTGCAGCACGCCCCTTTCCAGCAAAAATTTTACCAATTCCATTTATCTGATCGGGGATGATGACACGGTTTTTCACACCTATACTTCCGGGAATCTGGAAGCAGTTTCCGAAAAAAGCCAGGAGCTGATTGCCTCCATTGATGAAAGTGAGACCCGTCTGATGTGTCTTACTTTACCCTCGGACCACAGTAATCTTTACTTTGCCAGAAATCTGTTCAGCAGCAATACGGGCCGCCATATAGGGCTTATGATCCTCAATATTGACACGGATAAATGGATCCAATACTGTGCCAAGGGTATTGATCCTGCCTGGTTTATTTTCCTTTATAATCCCTCCATCCACATCCTGTCTAATCTGGAAATGGAGCAGCAGGTGGAGGAAATGGAATCCGGGATCTCCCTGCACAGCCAGGACATTTCCTTTCAGGAGCTGGAGCTTTCCGATGCTTCTTATTATGTGGCTGCCCAGACCCTGGATGAGATTGGTCTTACCTCTGCAGTGGCAGCGCCTCGTAAGCTGCTTCTGAAGGACTTAAACGATACCCTGAAATCCTACCTGCTTCTCCTTAGTGTGACCATCCTGGTTGCCCTGGCTGCCGCCATCATCATAAGCCGCGCCATTACCAGGCCCATTGAGAAAATGGTCTATCATATCAATGAAATTTCCCAGGGAAAACCGTCTACTCTGCCTCCCATGAAGCTGTATCATGAGTTTGACGTATGGGCCTCTTCCTTTAACGAGATGCTGAAAAAGCTGGATACCTATTATAACGACAATTTTCAGAAGCAGCTCCTTCTGAAAAATGCAGAGATCCACGCTTTGCAGTCTCAGATGGACCCTCATTTTCTTTTTAATGTGCTGAATACCATTGCCTGGAAAGCCCAGATGATCGACAACGAAGAGATTTATCAGATGGTGATCTCCCTGGGTGAGCTGCTGAAAATGAACACTATTTCCAGGGACAGAGCCTTTGTAGAATTAGAAAAAGAGATGGAATATGTGCGCTTTTATATCTATTTACAGCAGATGCGCTTTGAGGATAAGATCTCATGCTCCATTCAGATCCCTCCAGAGCTTCTCTCCTGCAAGATCCCTTGCTTCTGCATTCAGCCCCTTGTAGAAAATGCCATTGTACATGGCCTGGAGCCCAAAAAAGGGAAAGGGCAGCTTACCATAAGGATTGTGAAAATGCCGGAGAATTTTATGGAAATCCATATCACAGACAACGGTGTGGGCTTTGAAGAGATTCCGGATGTGCGCAAAATTGCCTCCTCCACCACGGATTCCCATACCCATATCGGACTGAAAAATCTGGATAAACGTCTGGAATTATTGTTTGGGGAGGATGCCAGACTTCATATTTCCAGTACGCCAAATATATGTACCTCTATTTCCTTTACGATTCCTGCTGATAAGGGGGATGCGTCATGATTTTCAAGCTGCTGATCGTGGATGATGAAGCCACAATGAGAAAAGGAATTGCCAATTTTATGAACTGGGCATCCATCGACTGTACTGTGGCAGGCACAGCCAGCGATGGTATGGAAGCCATTGATTTTCTGCAAAAAAATGCGGTGGATATCATCATTACGGATATCAAGATGCCTGTAGCAGACGGGCTTGAGGTCGCCCGTTTTGTCTACGAAAACCGCCTGGATATCAAGGTGATCCTGCTCACCGGATATGCAGAATTTGAGTATGCCCGCACTGCCATCCGCTATAATGTATCCTCCTTTATCCTGAAGCCAACAAACAAAAAGGCTCTGTTTGAAGCAGTCCAGGAAGCCCAGAAGAAGCTGATCGTTTCCAAGAAAAACAACGCCATTGCAAAGGAAGAGCTTGCCTTTTTAAAGGACCAGCTTCTCCAGGAGCTGACCAATCAGCCCCTCACTCCGGAGTATGAGGAACGGCTGAATAAGCTTGGCATTTTCCTGCAGCAATACTATGTTGCCGCATTTCAGATGATACCAATGGGCGAGGATATCAGCGCCCTGAAAAAGATCATTATTGACGAAAAAAGAAATGCTTACTGCTATCGCTACAACAACCTGATCATTACCATTTATTTTATGGATTCTGAAGAAAAAGGCGCTGAAAGATCGTCCGTTCCCCGAAATATTATTGAGAACTGCCGGGAGATCATTCACATTGCCCATGCTCTGGCTTCCCAGAATACTGCGGTAGGAATCAGCCGCTTCCACCAGGGACCGGAAAATTTCGGTATTGCTGTGTCGGAGGCGATCTTTGCCCTGACCCAGAATTTTTATTCCGAAGAGAATCTGTCCTGCTTCAAATTGTCTTCCGAAACAAGCGGGTATGACCTGACTGCGGAAAACTCCATGGCGCTGTTCCAGTTTGAAAATCACCTGAACAATTGGCAGTTTCAGGAGGCTGAAAGTGTCACGGACAGCATCTTTATGAACTTCAAGCAGAACTTCGTCAACTCCAGGGATGCCAAAAACATCTGCTCCCAGATCTACTATATCTGCTCCCGTGTTTTGATAAAAAAAGAGGTCTCGCCGCCGTCCCCCAAATACCTGGAACAGCTCCACGATGCCTCGGATATTTTTGTTCTGGAGGAAACCACAAGGGCACTAATGGCTTATACCAAGAGCCATCTGCAGAGCCTTTCCGGCAGCCAGAACAGGCTGATCGAGAATGCGCTGCGCTACATCCACGGAAACCTGTCAGCGCCCCTTTCCCTGGAGCATATTTCCGAACACCTGCATATTTCCTCTTCCCATTTAAGCCGCACCTTTAAGCGGGAATGCGGGGAATCCCTGACGGAATATGTGAACCGCGCCAGAGTAGAAAAGGCAAAGGAATATCTGGAAAAATCCGACATCCTTGCCTATGAGGTGGCGGAGCTGGTGGGCTATCATGATCCCACCTATTTCTCCTCCATATTCAAACGCTACGCCGGGGTCAGCCCTACGGAATACCGGCAGCATATCACTCCTGACGGCTCTTCGGGAAAGTAACCGTGATCTCTGTTCCCACACCTTCCCCGCTCTCCAGGGTAATGCTACCTCCCAGGTAGGTTACACCGTGCTTCACAATAGAAAGGCCCAGGCCTGTGCCGCCAATTTCCCTGGAATGGCTTTTATCCACGCGGTAAAACCGCTCGAAAATACGTCCCTGATCCTCCCGGGGAATGCCGATCCCTGTGTCCTTTACCGTAATGCTGACTGATTCGTCCATGTCCATAAGATAAATACTCGCACTTCCGTCATCCCGGTTATACTTTACAGCATTCTCGCACAGGTTGCTGATAATCTCCTCTAAAATCGGCTTAACCGTATATAGCCTGACAGGACTTCCTCCGATATACAGGCTGACATTTCGCTTTTTTGCAATTTCCTGCAGGTTCCCGAAAACCTCCTTGCAGAGCATGAAAACGTCCGTTTCACCCCATTCGTAAGGAATTTCACCTTCGTCCAACTGGGAGATCTTCAGCACATCCTCCACCAGGGCAATCAGTCTCCCCGCCTCACTGTGGATTCTTCCGGCAAAGGCTTTGATATCCTCTTCTTTTACAAAACCGCTCTCCATGATCTCCGCATATCCGGAAATGGACGTAAGGGGAGTTTTCAGTTCATGGGATACATTTGCGGAAAATTCTCTTCTCAAATTCTCCCGTTCCACCTTTTCCGTAACATTCATCATGATCAGGACTGCACCCTGTATCTCCTCGCCGCGGGTAACCGCATTGGCGATCACCTGCACATCCGTACCGCCGATCTTCAGAATCCTTTCTTCATGATTTCCTTCCAGTACGCCGGCGATAATATTCCGGAACCCTTCGCTTCTGCTCAAAGCGTAAACGCTTTCTCCCTCTTTCGATCCGCCCAGCTTAAAAAGCTTCCATGCACTGGCGTTTCCAGACAGGATCCTGGTATGCCGGTCTATAATGACAAGGCCCTCCTGCATATTTTCCGTGATGATATTAAACTCATCCCGTTCTCTTTTTGCTGTCTCGAGCTGCTGATCGATCATCCTGTTTTGCTTATACAGACGGCTCAGCAGGGGCGAAACCTCATCATAAATCTGGTTTTCCTCCGGGTGTTCCAAATCCAGCTCATTGATAGGTTTCACGATCCTCCTGGCTATTCTGAACGAAAACATCCCTGACAAAATAAGCATCACAAGAATAACCCACAACATGGGCTGAATCAGTTCAAATACCAACGCCGCAATGGAATACTGGGTGCTGGAAACCCTGAGTATATTTCCGTTTTTCAGCCGCAGGGCAAAATAAGTAGTCTTTTCCGACAGGGTTTCGGACATACGGGAAGACTGCCCCACTCCCTTAGAAAGGGCGGCCTTCACTTCCTCCCTGTCGCTGTGGTTTTCCATGTTTTCCGCATCTGCCTGACTGTCATAAAGCACCGTTCCGTCCTGCTTTATATATGTAATTCTGGACTGGTCACTGGCGATATTTTCCAGGTATTCCACCCCTTGTGTTTCGACTCCGTAGGAAAGATAGGAAGCCTCCTTGCGAAGCTCTCCCAGTATCTGATTTCCAAAATAATGATACAAGATTCCCAGCACAAATGCCAGTCCCAGTGCCAATACAGCGCCTGAAACCAGCATAGTAGATTTAAATATTTTCTTAGTCAAAGCTTACCCCTTTGTCCTTATTCATAATATGCCTGGTGCTCATTTTTTCTATGCTCACCCGTGATAGAATACTCTACCCACTCTGCAATATTCACCGCATGGTCGCCAATACGCTCAAAATATTTTGCTGTCATCAGAAGATCCAGGCCCGTCTTTGCATCGATCCTGCGTCCGTAGATCAGATCTACCAACTGCTCTTTTATCTGATTAAAAGCATTGTCCACAATGTCGTCCTCGTCAATGACTTTTCTGCACAATTTCAAGTCCGACTTCACAAAAGCATCCACACTGCCAGTCACCATCTTTACTGTCTCATCAGCGATTTCCACAATGTTGATGGGCGCATTTACTGCATCCTTATCAATATAAAGAGAAAGATCCGCAATATCCGCTGCCTGATCTCCAATACGCTCCATATCGGACACCATTTTCAGTGCTGCTGAGATGCTTCTTAAATCTCCCGCTACCGGATGCTGGTGAAGCAAAAGGCTCATACACTGTGTCTCAATCTCACGCTCCTTTGCATCGATCTCCTTATCCGTCTCAAAAGCCATACGCGCCAGCGTTTTGTCCTCTTCCTGAATGGCTCTTGCGGAAAGAGAGATCGCTTTTTCGCAGAGACTTCCCATAGTAATGAGCTGTACATGCAGCTCTTCCAGCTGCCTTTCAAACCGTGTACCCATAATCATCAACCAAACCTTCCTGTAATATAGTCCTCTGTCCGCTTGTCTCCCGGCATGGAAAACAGCTTATCCGTATCCGCATATTCCACGACCTCTCCCAGCAGGAAGAATGCTGTTTTATCGGAAATACGGGTTGCCTGCTGCATGTTGTGGGTGACAATGACAATGGTGTAATCCTTTTTTAATTCCATAGCCAGCTCTTCAATCTTCGAGGTGGAAATGGGATCAAGGGCGGATGTTGGCTCATCCATCAGCAGTACCTCAGGCTGGACTGCCAATGCTCTTGCAATACACAGACGCTGCTGCTGACCGCCGGACATGCCCAGCGCACTCTTTTTCAGGCGATCCTTAACCTCGTCCCAGATGGCTGCATTTCTCAGGGAAGTCTCCACGATCTCATCCAGCTTTGCTTTGGACCGGATGCCGTGGGTACGCGGACCGTAAGCAATATTGTCATAGATGCTCATTGGAAAAGGATTTGGCTTCTGGAATACCATTCCCACCCTTTTTCTCAGCATATTTACGTCCATATCTCCGTAAATATCCTCTCCGTCCAGCTCAACTTTTCCAGTGATCACACATCCCTCAACCAGGTCATTCATTCGGTTTAAAGATTTCAAAAGAGTGGATTTTCCGCATCCGCTTGGTCCGATAAATGCCGTGATCTCTTTCTCAGGAATGTCCATATTGATGTTTTTCAGCGCATGAAATTTCCCATAATGGAGATTCATATCTCCTACCAAAAACTTTGTGGTTTCACTCATTTTTCTTATCCTTTCGCGATTCGTTTTGCCACCATACCGGACAGCCAGTTGATGAATAATACAAAGACCAGAATGACCACCGCAGTGGCTGCCGCCTGGTTCATATGAAGACCTTCGCAGGAAAGCACGTACATATGCAGCGCCAGGGTACGTCCGGAACCCATCAGGCTGTCCGGCACAGAAGGCAGGGTTCCTGATGTATAAAGCAGTGCTGCCGTCTCCCCAACTACACGTCCTATAGCAAGGATGATCCCTGCCAGGATTCCGGGAACAGCAGACGGAAGTACAATGGTAAAAATCGTCCGGAGTTTGCCTGCCCCGAGGCCGAAGCTTGCCTCTCTGTAGGAGTCCGGAACAGCCTTTAACGCCTCCTCAGCAGTACGCATGATCAGAGGCAGGATCATGATCACCATAGTAAACGCACCTGCCAGAAGTGACATTCTCCACTTCAGCGCTGTCACAAAAAACAGCATACCAAACAGACCGAATACGATGGACGGAATACCGGAAAGCGTCTCTGCCGTGATACGAATCAGCCCTACCAGCCTGCTTCCCTTTTTTGCATATTCTACCAGATAAATGGCTGCAAAAATCCCCAGCGGGGCGGCGATCAGCAGGGACATGACTGTCATGATAAACGTATTGATCAGCGACGGAACCAGAGAAACATTTTCCGAGGTATAGGTCAGGCTGAACAGGTCCGCACTCAGATAAGGGATACCCTTAACCAGTATGTAGCCAACCAGAAAAGCCAGCATTCCAAAGGTCATGATCGTTGCCAGCAAAGTCAGAAGCGCCAGGACCCCTGAACCCGGATGGCGAAGATAGGATTTCATTTTGTTTGCAAAGGTAGAGGTGTTTCTCTTTCTGGAAGAAACGGGAACTTCTGCCACTGCGGATGTATTAATCTGCATGTTCCGCCCTCCTGTTTAATAAAGAAAGACTTAAGTTGATGATCAGGATAAATACGAACAGCACAACTGCTGTTGCAATCAGCGCCTCTCTGTGAAGGCCGGAGGCATAGCCCATCTCTGTGACGATATTCATCGTCATAGTACGCACGCCCTTTAACAAGCCTTTGGGCATACGGGGCTGGTTTCCTGCGATCATGACCACCGCCATGGTTTCTCCAATGGCACGGCCGATCCCAAGAACAACGCCTGCCAGAATTCCTGATTTTGCTGCCGGGAGCATAACGGCAAAAATGCTTCTTTCCTTTGTTGCGCCCAGTGCCAGCGAGCCTTCGTAGTAGCTTTCCGGCACGCTGCGGATCGCAGATTCCGTCACTCCGATAATGGTGGGAAGGATCATCATGCCCAGAAGGATAATGGCTGCCAGCATACTTGTTCCCGTGCCTCCAAAGATGTCCCGGATAAGGGGAACGATCAAAACAAGCCCGAAAAATCCATATACGATAGAGGGAACGCCTGCCATCAGCTCAATGCCTGATTTTAACGGACCATAGATTTTTTTCGGACAGTATCGGGCCATGAACACAGAGGTAAGAAGGGCAATTGGAACACCCAGCAGCACAGCGCCGCCTGTTACGTAAATACTTGCTATGATCATGGGAAAAATCCCGAATTTGTCATTGGACGGCTTCCACTCCTGACCAAGCAGGAATTTCAGCGGGCCAATTTTTCCTATGGTCGGAATTCCGTTTGCAAAAAGGAAGATACAGATTAAAAATACTGCAAGAACAGAGGTACATGCTGCGATCATGAAAATGATCTTCATACCTTTTTCTTTTATGTGATTCATAACACACCTGTCTTTCTGATTTTGTCATGGATACCGGACAATGCAAGCGGCCCATACATATGCCTGTAGACACCTCTGAGCCGCTTTTCACACTTATTCGGTAATATTGTCTCGGGATTTAAAGGATGATGCCCACTGAATGGTTCTATCTTTTACCTATTCAGCAAGGTCTTCCCAGGTTGTTGTCTCTCCGGTGAAGATTGCTTTTACCTGCTCGCTTGTAAGGTCTTCCATCTCGTTGCTGTTATTTACGATCACTGCGATTCCGTCCTTTGCGATAACCGTTGCGGTGAGGCCGTCTTTTTCCTCGTCCTTCAGATCACGGGATGCCATACCGATGTCGCAGATGCCGTCTTTTGTGGAGGTGATACCTGTGGTAGAGTCGCTCTGCTGTACCTCTACGGTTACATCCGGATTGACCTCTTTATAAGCCTCGCTTAATTTCTCCATTACCGGGGTTACGGATGAAGAACCAGCTACTACGACTTTTCCGGAAACCTCTGCGCCTTCATAAGCAGGAGCTTCTGTGTCTACCTTGATATATCCGTTGTCCTCTACGATCTGCTGTCCGTCAGCGCTCATGATAAAGTTGATAAAATCCTGTGCTGTCTCGCTTACTTCCTCGCCTGTGATGATGTTGAACGGACGGGACACTTTATAAGTATCATTTGCAACGTTCTCAACGCTTGCCTCTGCTCCGTCGATCTTTACAGCCTTTACTGTGTCATCCAGGGAACCAAGGGAAATGTAGCCGATCGCATTGTCATCGCCGGATACGGTTGTCATCATAACGGAGGTGCTGTTTGTGATGCTTGCTTCCTCTGTCGTCATGTCCACCTTCTCGTCGCCCTGCTTCTCTTCAATTCCGAACAGTTCGATGAATGCGCCGCGGGTACCGGAACCATCCTCACGGGATACTACGGTAATGTCTCCGCTTGCTGCACTTGCCACGGTGCCGAATGCTGTAACTCCTATAACTGCTGCTGTTAAAATTGTCGCAATTTTTTTCTTCATGATAAAATCTCCTCTGTTATTTTCTGTGAAATCTTGTTTTCTTATTTACAAGTCACATTATAAAAACCCATCGTAAAATCCAAAATCCTGATTCTGTAAAATGATTGTAAAAGGAAATAAGATTTTACTACCATTTCCGTAAAATTTGACTGTGTTTCATGGGATGGATTATGATAAAATGTACGTAATGAAAAAAGATTCGCTGCCCGTGCAGGCAGCGCCACAGGTGGGGTGCGTTATGGAAATGCTGGAGAACCTTGCGGAATTAATGCTGCAGACACCGTTCCGTTTTGAACAGGCAGAAAAAAGGCAGTTAGAATATGATAAGAAAAAAGCAGATGAGGCGGGACTGGCCTTAGATCAGTACCGTGCAATGCTGCGCCGTCAAAAGGTGCGCCACATGGTCCAGGAGTGTATCTTCGGAGAGACGGATGACATTATCCTTTTTGCCGACTGCTGGAAATCCTTTGGGATCACGCCCGATGTGGAGGCAAGCCGTGCCAGGGCAAAGGCGGGATATTGTCACGATCATGATTATTTTGAAATGTTTTATGTTCTGAAGGGTTCCTGTTATAACTATATTAATGGGCAGGAGGAGCTCTTCCAGGAGGGCAGTGTCTGTATGATGAACTTCCAGACTGCACATGAGCGGGTGCTTGCCGATGAGGATTCCATGATCCTCACGATCTGTGTTCGGAAAAAAGTTTTCACCACCCAGCTTTTGAATATGCTCCGGGACATTCCCATGTTCTGGCAGTTTTACGCGTCCTCGGTCAGCAACGAAAACCAGGCGGCCGCCTGTATCCATTTGCAGGACACGCCCAATCACCACCTGGAATCCATCATTTACCAGATGCTCCGGGCGTACCTTATGAATGATGAAACCTCCCAGACGGTGATGAAATGCTATCTGATCCCTCTCCTTGCGGAGATGGCGCGCATTCATTGCGTAAAGGGCTTCAACTCAGAGCCGCGCCTGACTCCCAGGAATCCCTCCCTGGAAGCTGTACTGGAAACCATCCAGGCAAAATGCGGCATGGTGACCCTGCAGGAGCTTGCAGAGGAAAATCACTTTTCCCTGAATTACCTTTCCCGCCTGATCCGGGAAACCACCGGAAAGACTTTTAAGGAGCTTTCCTCATACTACTGGCAGGAAAAGGCAAAGACTCTGTTGCAGTGCACACCTTTAAATATTGATGAGATAGCGGAATTGATGGGATTTTCCTCGCGAGCCAACTTCGAGCGAAGGTTTAAAGCGCTGGTGGCGGTGTCTCCGGCGCAGTTTCGGCAGAGGACTTAATTATCTTTTGAAGAAAGGAACTGACTTTAAATGAAAAAGAAACAACTTACCATAGGATTGATTCTTGCACTCCTGATTGCGGCTATAGCAATCTCCGCCTCATTGGTTTATGCGAAAAAGAAAGATACGTTATCCCAAAGTCAACTGGAAGAGCTGTATATTTCCCGGGAAGAAATCGCGGTTCCCGGACTCGCGAAGGAATATCACCTCTTCTTTATGGCGGATTCCCATATTTCCCTGTGTGACGACCGGGATGCAGAGGTTCTGGAAAAAGCCCAGCAGCGGCAGGCGGCATTTTGCGATGAAAATGGGGTTGCCTCGCCTGAAACCTTTGACAAGCTGGTCAAGGCTTCCAACACTTTGGAATCCGATCTCTTTATCATGGGAGGGGATATTATTGATTCTGCCATGTATGCGTCTATTGATTACCTGAAGGATGAGCTTGGCAAATTAAAGGCACCTTATCTGTATAGCCTTGGCAACCATGACTTTGAATACGGAGAGGAATATTTTTCCGATGCTGCCTATGAAGATTATCTGCCCCGCCTGGATACTGTGCGCAACGAGGGCACTTATCAGACAGTGGAATACGATGACCTGATCATCTTTGCTGCAAATGACAAAAATAATCAGATAGACAAAAGCACAGTGGACGGGCTGAAAGCCGCTCTGGAGACAGGAAAACCCGTGGTTGTAGTGCTCCATGTGCCCATTGAACCTTTGACCGGAGATGACAGTCTCCTTCAGCAGAGTATTGATGTATGGGGGCCATCCAAAAAGGGACGCTCCAGGGTGCTTCTTGGAAAAAACAGCTGCAAGCCCAAAGAGGATACCCAGGAATTCATTGATCTGATCACAGCTCCGGACAGTATGGTGCAGCTTGTTTTGGGCGGGCATATTCATTTTTACCATAAGGATAACCTGAACGAAAGACTGGCACAGATCGTTACAGGGGCAGCTTATGAAAAACATGCGCTTTTTGTGACGTTAAAGCCAGAATAGATACCATCCAGGGGACGAAAGCATTCTGCTACAGTCACCTCAAAAGCACTGCCGACCATTGAACATTCAATCATTGGTACAGCAGTGCTTTTATTTTACATCGAGCTTGTCAAAACACAAGCTGCCATAATCGCAGTCATATCGCTGATATAATGAATCATTTCCGCCAGTTCCATTTTTTGTCTCCTTGCATTTCAAAGCTTAATCAAAAAGAGGGCGGCCGTCTATCAAACGGCTTTGACATTCCCGTTTTTGCGCTATTTTTCCGTTGTCAAAAGTCTTTGACATCCGCATAAACACTGGCTTTCCAGGCTTACGCGCTAAGGGCAGGTTCAAATTTGTCATGATGATTATATCACGTTCATAATCACCCAACAACCACTCAAATCTCCGCAGCGTAAACAAAAGACTCCCTGACAGAGATAAGCCTTGTTTTGCTTAATGTCCGTCAGGGAGTTTATTTTTATATCCTGTCTAAAGTATTAGCCAGGATCATCCCACGATTGCCTCTGCATACGGAACCAGATCAACCGTTGTCAGTCCATATTCGAAATATCCGTTGATATAGCGCGGAAATTCCATCCACAGGTTTGCAACACCCGGCTTCTGAATGCCCTCAGCCAGCGCACGGTTTGTCAGTGTGGTGGAGATACGGATCTCGATGGTGTTTTCTCCGTCCACCAACAAATCGGAAACATCCACACGGGGACGATCCAGATTTACATCCGCAGTCTCTTTTCCATTTATAGTCACCTTTGCACTGCTTTCCAGATTGCCCAGGTCAAGATAAGCGCCGTTTTCTGCAGTGAAGCCATCCGGCAGGGTGAAGGTGGTACTGTAATAGCCTACGCCGGAAACATCCAGGCCAATCTCCTCGATATTGTTCCAGGTCTTCAGACTGTCCAGATCCACATCAATGGTATCCTTGGATGTTTCATAGGTATATTCCGTGGTTGTGTAGCCTTCCTTTTCCTCTGTGCGGGTAAGAAGCTCACCCTGCTTCCAGTCCTCAACAGACAGATGCCAGCTTGCAGCAGCCAGAGAAATCGGATCGCTTACAGTCAGATCACTTGTGACAGTTGTGCCGTCAGACAGTGTTGTTTCATAGCTTCCGCTGGCAAATGCACGTACTGCAAGCTGTCCGTCTGCAGAAGCAGTTTCATCAGCAGTGGTGGAAACAATGGTCGTATTTACATTTTCTGCAACAGGTTCAAACGCATACAATGCGGTGTCTCCGCTGTCAAGGGATACCGGAATCACGGTGCGTCCGTCTTCGATCGTATAATCTGCAACACGGGAAACTTCTCCGCTCCAGGTGTCGATCAGATACGGAACATAGCTGCCCTCCACGGAAATAGCGGTGTCGATGGAAACTGCCGTAGACTGGTCATAGTGGCGCATGTATGGCTCGCCTTCTGCCAGATCTGCATTTTCCTCTGCTGTAGTTTCTTTTGCCTGTGTATAGTTGTTTACAAACATATAAGCAGCGTCATCGTCCGCACGGAGCACAGTGAGAATCGCCTGATTCGGCTCCGCAAAAGCAGTACGGGGTTGTACCCCAAGCTCTGCAAGGGCTGCCGCTGCATCGGCTTCTTTCTCAATGGTGGTAACGGTATCACAGCCGCGAAGCTCTTCCATAGCCGCTGCCAGCTCCTCATCCAGACCATCATTCCACGGCGTATGCTGTGCAGCGCCCTCAAGAATCAGGATTCTTACGCCTGCATTCGCATACTCAACCAGCTTCTGTGCCACATCTGCGGGAAGAGTATCCTGCCAAACGATCAATGCCTGATAGGAAACGCCATTCGGATCAACCTCCCCGTTTTCAGCGGTGATATTTTCCTGTGTAAGGATCTGTGGGTTAAAATATTCATAGGTATAGCCTGCATCCTGCATATTTATATCCGGCCAGTAGTAGCCCTGATGCTCGAGAAGATGGCTGATCGGCTGTCCATATGCGGTGTTCATATTATATTCCAGGGTGAGAAGTCCCACATCCATCTGGGGCTGTCCATAACGCAGCGCCTGCTGGATACGTGCAAGGTGTGTGTTAAAGGACTTCAGATCCTGGTAAAATGGCTGGCGCTGATCCATACGCTCGGAAATATCGCCGTACATGCCTTCGTATCCGGGCCATGAGGTTCCTTCCGGTCCCCAGATGCTTGCGATTCCGTGATAGATCACACGGTTGACACCGCCCAGATATTCGGTATAGATCGGATTTTCAAGGATATGCTTCAGAGACCAGGCGTAATTCACCCAGGTAGCGCCTGTCTCAGATGAAAACTCATTGATGTCATAAAGGTGCTGTGCCCCTGCCTGGAAACGGTAAACCTCCGGCTGGTCATTTCCGTTCAGGGACTCGGATTCCACATAATCCAGGGTCTGAATCGGCAGAGATGCTTCCAAAGTCTGTCCATATGCGATCTGGGCACGCAGCTCGATTCCGTTTTCGTGCATGTAATCAGCCATAGGCTGCATCAGATACTCAATGTAAAGCTGTGTAATCACATCGTTAAAATCATTGATGTATTTTTCATTCAGAACATCCTCTCCGTCCAGTACATAGGAAGCCGGTCCCCGGCTGCCGCCAAGCATAAGCATCACATAAGGCATGATATCATAGCCTTTGCGGTTCATAAACTCCTCGCGGAACTGGCTTGTCCAGTATACAAAGCCGCCTCCATGAGCAAGCTCCAGGGAATCCATGAACATCTGTACATTGCCGTTGTCTGCAATAAGCTGTTTCATTTCATCCGTCAGAATGTTTGTATCCCAGTATTCCTTAAAAGCATTGAAGCCGTCCAGTGCAAAATAGTTGATCGAGTAATTTGTTTCCACTGATGGTGTACAAACCTGTCCGGTGCCGCGCTGCCAGTATGTAAATAATACATAGTCTCCTCCTTCAGCGCTAAACGCCACTTTGCAGCCTTCCTCAGTCTGCTCTGCGGTGTCTGTTATTTCCTGGATAGAATCGGAATCCAGGTAAGCGGTCTCCTCCTCTGCCCTGTTCACACGGGCTGCTACTACAGCCACCAGCTTCTGTGCGGTGATATTCTCTGCCGCTTCCGGCATTGCAATGACACCGTCAAAGGTTTCACCTGCTGCCACCTCCTGTGTAGTCACGGCAAGCTCCTGGGATGCCGCATCACTGTTGGGATCCAGCCCCGGAATATTTGCTGTTTTCCAATGTGTACCGGAGGTAAAGCTTGCTCCCATTCCAAGAGCAGTAGCCTCCTCGATAACCTTATGGGAGTCGCTGACCCACTCATCACTGCCCCAGGAATAGGTTTCCGCATCCACTCCTGCCTCCAGTGTGGCAAATTCCACTGCCCCGATGCCGGAGTCATAAGCAGACTGTATGGTTTCCTTAATAGTCTCATCCGTATTGCTTCCCTCTGCAAGCCACCAGCGCGCCTCCGGCCAATACTCCATAGCTGGTTCTGCAAATTTGCCCTCCAGGTCTGTCTGGAATGTTCCCTGCTCTTCTCCAAACACAGTCGCAATCCCTGAGATGGGCAGTGCCAGTGCGATGAGAACAGATGTGAGTTTTTTCGCTGTTTTCTTCATAAGAGCCTCCTTCATTTTATGTTCTGTTTCAGGAAAATCACGATTTCCTTTTTGATGACAGAATTATCCCATAAATAAAATCGGCTTTCTATCTCACCTTTTAACCTGATTTATGTCATTTTCTATTCCTTTTTCCCTCCATGTCTGCTAAACTGTAAGAAAAAGCAGGCTGCTAACCAGGGAAAACCCGGAGTTTAGGCTGCCGGAAAGGAAAAGCATATGAACAATTTTAACTATTATACTCCTACAAAAGTAGTGTTTGGAAAAAGCACGGAAGAACAGACCGGACAGCTCATAAAAGAAGCAGGAGGTACTAAAGTCCTCATTCATTATGGGGGCGGAAGCGTGAAGCGCTCCGGTCTTTTGGACAGGATCAAAAAATCGCTGGATGCAGAACAGATTCCTTACGCGGAGTTAGGCGGTGTTGTCCCCAATCCCAGACTTTCCCTGGTTTACGAAGGCATTGAGCTGGTAAAAAAGGAAGGCATTGATTTCATTCTGGCCGTAGGCGGCGGCAGTGCTATTGATTCTGCAAAAGCAATCGGGTACGGTGTTGCTAATGAAGGCGATGTATGGGAGCTTTATGACAGAAAGCGGACAGCCACAGGATGCCTGCCCGTCGGTGTTGTTCTGACCCTGGCGGCTACTGGCAGTGAAATGAGCGATTCCTCTGTTATCACAAAAGAGGAGGGCTGGATCAAGCGCGGCTACAGCAGTGACTATGCCCGCCCTGTTTTTGCCGTGATGAACCCGGAGCTTACCATGACTCTTCCGGATTATCAGACAGCCTGCGGCTGCACAGATATTCTGATGCACACCATGGAACGCTATTTTACCAACGGCGGAAATATGGAGATTACTGACTCCATTGCAGAGGGCCTGATGCGCACAGTTATGGTCAATGCAAAAATCCTCGCAAATGATCCTCAGAATTACGATGCCCGCGCTGAGGTGATGTGGGCGGGCAGCCTTTCCCACAATGGGCTTACCGGATGCGGCAACGGCGGCAACGATTTTGCCACACATGCCCTGGAGCATGAGATCAGCGGAATGTTTGACGTGGCTCACGGCGCCGGACTGGCTGCACTGTGGGGAAGTTGGGCCCGTTATGTTTACAGAGATTGTCTCCACCGTTTCCAGAAATTTGCAGTTCGTGTTATGAGTGTTGAGGAGAGCGGAACGCTGGAGGATACTGCTCTGGCAGGGATCCGGGCATTCGAAGATTTTCTCCATGAGATCCATATGCCTATTTCCATGTCTGAGCTGGGGATTCATCCTACCGATGAACAGATTGAAGAACTTGCAGAAAAGTGCAGTATTGCCTCAGGCGATAAGAAAGGGTCTGCGAAAGTTCTGCACAAGGCAGATATGCTGGAAATTTACCGGATGGCGCGGTAGGCTGGCGACCGATCCGTTACTCACCCAAAAACAGGGAGTGCAGGCATCAACTTACCTGCACTCCCTTGCTTACATTTGGATGGCACTGGCTATTCTTTGAAATTCTGTATCTGATAATAATTCTTCCATTTTCTCAAATCCTGTCATAGCGCCCAAATGACATTTCTTATTATCTTTGCTGCTCAGAACGCAGCAATCTTTATGCCAGCAATCACCAAGTGTTCTGCCCTTTACACTCCAGGCATCTCCGTCAGTCAGCATATATGTCATAGACTTTATCACTCTCTCTGTAGAAAATCGCTTAAATCCCATCAAATAGCGTTTCGTCTTTTCGTCCGTAATCTCCTCCAGATTAATCCTGTGATCTTTAATGGCTTCCAGAATATATTTACGCATGTTTATCACATCCTTATGCCCGCTTCCTGTCCATTCTATCAATTTGCTGAAAGAAAAAATGATATGCTCAAAACAAGTCATATCCAGCATAATAATCTGCTCTGGATATTTCGCTTTCAGTTCCTGCAGCTCCAGCAATTTATTAACTACATCCATATTGTCATAGACAATATCAAAAGCCAGATAATAGGCATCATTCTCCGCTGGTTCCAGGCTTCTGACCGCATCCAGCAGTCCCTGATTACTTCCTTTGCTTTCGATCACCATTTTATTTTGAAACAAATATTGATTTACTAACTGCCAGAAATGCAGCCCTGCTCCCTGGTCTTCTGTCCACAAATATTTCATTACCTTACCAATTCTTTCCGCAGAGATACATGATATTTTTCTTCCTGCAATACCGTAAAACTATCTGCTGAAACATTTAATCCGTCACAATTTCTAAGAAAAAGAAGGTACTGATTACTTTTTTCAAAATTAATAAATCTTTTGTCTTTTTCCTCCAAAATCGTATCCGCATTGTCTATCACAATAAATTTGCCTCGACAAGACTGCAGGCTGGTGTGAAAATCTTCGCTTTTATAATTAAACAATCTGATATTTTTATAGATGTCCAATTGCTTTAAATCCTCTAATATCTGATATAGATATGTTTTTCCTGTCGCGCTGTCTCCTCTCACCAACGTGATGCGGTTAGTGAACTGCAAATTGTATTCAAAAGGGCTTGCCTGAAATTCAATCGTATTATAAATCATCTTCTGCCCTCCTCTTGTACTCTTTGCTCCACCATGCTTCATAACCCGCTTTTCCTACCACGATCTCCTTATCATTGATCATAATTTGTGTGTCTTTGCCTATTTCAAAGCGTTCAGGGCAATCCATATAGATATGGATTCCATCCAGTCTAAAAAGCAGTGTCAACACATTTCCTCCACATTCTTTTGCGCTGACAACTCTATCCGGATTCTTTATCACATTTAAATATGTTTTACATCCACTGGAGAGGTTGCGGACTGTTCCCAGACCATATTTTGTTTCAATATGTTTATCTTCTGTTATTCTGGCTCCGTCAATTTGAAAGACTGCTCTTTTATCTTGCTCCGTAAACGGAAGGTTACTGGTATATAAATTAAAATATAAATCGTTTTTCAATATCCAGTTATCAGATTCCTGTTTTTCCGTATATAAATATATCAAATCATTCAGCTCCCCAAAATGGATTTATATCACATAATCATCTGCCTTTGCGGCCTGCCAGTTCATAAGATCTTCAAGCGTAATGGTATCCACCACACTGTTTATCGCATCGTCCAGTTTTTTCCACAGGATCCTGGTCGCACAGTTGTCTTCCCGGTCACAGTATTGGCTTCCATTCCCTGCGCACTCCACAGGCGCCAGGCTCCCTTCCGTGAGCCGCAGGATCATGCCCACCGTGTATTCCTCCGGATCCTTCAGCAGCGTGTAACCACCCTGGGGACCTCTTACACTTCTTACAAAACCGGCTTTATTTAAGATTGAAATGATCTGCTCCAAATATTTTTCGGAAATCTCCTGTCTTTTCGCCACATCCTTCAAGCGGATCGGCTCTCCCGAACAGTTCATTGCCAAATCAAGCATCAGACGTATGGCGTATCTTCCTCTGGTAGATATCTTCATGCTTTTCCTCCCTGACTAACGTATTCATATTATTTTAATTTTACCATTTGCATATTCTTTTCGCAACGCAAAATTTGGCGGGCTGTTCTCGTCTGACAGCCCGCCTTCTGCGCATGTAAAGGATTAAGTATTAAATTTATTCCGCCGTTGCTTTAAATGCTTCCTCCAGGTCTTCCAGGATGTCCGCTACATTCTCTGTACCGATGGAAAGACGGATCGTGTTGGGCTTAATGCCCTGGTCTGCCAGCTCTTCCTCTGTACACTGGCTGTGGGTCGTGGTAGCTGGATGGATTACAAGGGATTTCACATCTGCCACATTTGCCAGAAGGGAGAACAGCTCCAGATTGTCGATAAACTTCTTAGCTTTTTCAGCATCGCCTTTGATCTCAAAGGTAAAGATGGAACCACCGCCGTTCGGGAAATATTTCTCGTAAAGCCTCTTCTGTTCCGGATCTTCGGATACAGAAGGATGATTTACTTTCTCTACCTGCGGATGATTATTCAAATATTCCACAACCTTCAGTGCATTTTCCACATGACGTTCTACCCGCAGGGAAAGTGTCTCCAATCCCTGCAGAAACAGGAAGGAATGGAACGGAGAAACGGTCGCACCTGTGTCACGAAGGAGGATTGCACGAATTTTTGTCACGAAAGCGGCGGCTCCAACTGCCTTTGTAAAGCTGATTCCATGGTAGCTTGGATTCGGGTCTACCAAAGAGGCAAACTTACCGGATGCCTCCCAGTCAAACTTTCCGCCGTCCACAATCACACCGCCAATAGCCGATCCATGTCCGCCGATAAATTTTGTGGCGGAATGTACCACGATATCTGCACCATACTCAATAGGACGAACCAGGTACGGCGTTGCAAAGGTATTGTCAACTACCAGAGGAATCTTATGTGCATGGGCAATCTTTGCAACTGCTTCGATGTCTACTACGTCAGAATTTGGATTGCCAAGTGTCTCTATGAAAAGAGCCTTTGTATTATCCTGGATGGCCTCCTCGATCGCTTTGAAATCAAAAATGTCTACGAAGGTGGTGTTTACACCAAACTGAGGAAATGTATGTGCCAGGAAATTAAAAGTACCGCCGTAAATATTTTTAGCGGATACGATATGATCCCCTGCCTGAGCCAGATTTTCAAAAGTATAGGAGATCGCCGCCGCACCGGATGCTACCGCCAGGGCTGCCACTCCACCCTCCAGAGCTGCAATACGCTGTTCAAAAACATCCTCCGTAGGATTGGTCAGCCTTCCATAAATGTTGCCCGCGTCAGACAGGCCAAATCTTGCGGCTGCGTGATTGCAATTATCAAATACATAAGAGGAAGTCTGGTAAATCGGGACTGCTCTCGCGCCTGTCGCCGGATCCGGTTTTTCCTGTCCAACGTGCAACTGTAATGTTTCAAATTTAAAATCTCTTTCTGCTCTTGTTTTCTTGCTCATTGTCATGTTCTCCTTTTCTATCTCCAAATAATGTATTTTATATTCCCTATCTGTTTACAAGGTTATTCTACCCCATTGATTTTATTCTGTCCAATATATAAAACGCACTGTTGGTTATAGTTTTTGGCTATAGCTGACACGATTTCTCCTGACTCACCGAATTTCCGTAATCCCCATACAACTCTACCGCCTCAAAAAAAGCCTCCAGATTCTCCCATGGCACCTCCGGTTCCACCATGTGATTAGGTCCGATCAAATAACCGCCATCCTTTCCCAGAACTTCAATACAGCGCTTTACCTCCTCTTTTACCTGCTCCGGCGTACCAAATGAAAGATTGGTCTGCGCGCTGATTCCTCCCCAGAAAGCCAGCTTATCTCCATATGTTTCTTTTACAAATTGATGGTCCAGACATTCCGGTTGAATAGGATTTAACACGGTAACGCCGATCTCAATTAATTCCGGTATGATCGCGCCGGGATCTCCGCAGGAGTGATAAAAGACAGGAAGATCCGGTCTGATTTTCTTAGCCTCCCGGATAATTTTTGCCATTCTGGGCTTTAAAAACTCTCTCCAGGTATCTACTCCCATGAGCATTCCGCTCTGCATCCCCACATCGTCGCCCAGCATCAGTACATCAATGCCTGCTTCCACCATCAGCTTCATCTGCTGGATACGCAGCTCTGTGATCCGGTCAAATAAAATGCTGATCGCCTCAGGTTCCACCAGCATATCCATCATAGTTTCCTCAAATCCGCGGATAGCCCAGGATTTCTCAAAAATAGTCTGCACAAGACTTCCGCAGACAGCCAGTCCTCTTTCGTGGTAATCCTCTACAGTCTTTTTGAAATGACTATGCCTGTACTCTTCCAGAAAATCAGGGAGCGGAAACGCAGCCGCTTCCTCCTCTGTCATTCCTTCCTTAAACGGCGAAATGATGTGTTCAAAATGCAGGCTTTCATCCTGGGATCTGCCGCTCCCCACTCCCCATTCGTTAATGGAAAAGCCTCGTTCCGTATCCCTTCCTATATAATATTGGGAAAAATCCCGTTTCAGCCTGGTAGGAGCGAAATCCAGGATCCGTACATCCAAGTCAAAATACTCGTAATAATCCTCTTTTCCTGTTCTTCTTCTAAATTCTTCCTCCTTGGCAGGACACAAGCCCCAGCTTAGATCTTTAGGGATTCTATCCGGAACTTTTCTGTTTACAACTGCCAATACCCGTTCTCTTGCGTTCATAAATATTTCCCCCTTTATTGTTTTTACTGCCAACTGTCAGATTATGGATCTTTTCCCATATTTCATTGCTGGCTATCCGGATATTACTATAAGCCTCTGAATTCTCTTACCGCATCATACATTGCCATAAGATTTTCGACAGGAACCTTTGCCACAACATTATGAATACTTGTAAATACGTATCCGCCGCCTTTAGAGAATATTTCCAGACGGCTTAAAACTTCCTTGCGGACTTCCTCCGGTGTCCCCATCGGGAGTGTTTTCTGAGTATCAACTCCGCCGCCCCAAAATACAATATCCTTTCCGTAAGTGTCTTTCAGCTTATGCGGATCCATACCTGCTGCGGAGCACTGAACCGGATTGAGGATATCCACTCCCATATCGATAAACTCCGGAATAAGCTCTGCAACTGCGCCGCAGGAATGATAAAAGGTTTTCCAGCTTGTGTTCTGGTGTACCCAGTCATTTACACGCTTATAGTAAGGCTTATACATATCGCGAAATACCTGTTTCGAATATATCATGGCATTCTGTGAACCGAAGTCAGTGCCGCTTATCCAGATAACCTGGATTTTATCGCCCACTGCCTGTTTATACATCTCCAGGTTTTTCAGCATGACTTCTGTCTGATATTCAAAAATCTCTTCCACATATTCCGGGTAAAGGAGATGCGCCATCATCCAGTCCTCAAATTTACGGATCCCTTTCGGATTTTTAAGAAATGGACCGGGAATTTCAGCCGAATCTCCAAGTCCCATTCCGCCAAGAACTCCCATGATGCCGTAATCCGTATTCTCATAAAGGCGTGTGGCATTTTTTTCCCAATATTGGCAGTCTTCTTCCGTTTTTACTGTATAATTGTCTTTAAAATCCTCAAGAGGTGTCAGATCATCCTCATCCACCTCCGGCGCACGGTCTATATTGTCAAAAAAGAAGCCGTCATTTGTCATATGCGCACTGTATGGCGCACATCTGTCACCGCAGGGATATACAAAAGTATCTCCCTTTTCATCCAGATCATATTCAAAATTATCCGGCATCCATACCGGAGTCTGGTCCGTCATTTTCCAGGGCTTTGTATAATTGTTAGATAAACCGAGCAGATTCCCCCGATTCCACAGAGGAACTACATCAGCGCCTACTTTTTTAAGAAGATCCTCTTCTACCTCCCCCAGAAGCTGAAATGGTTCACTGATACGGATAGGATGCTCATCCAGCCCATACGCTTTCCGTAATCTGTAAAGGGTGCTGGCGCTCATGCCCGTCTGACCATTAGAACCTAAATCCAGTGGGACATAGTCCGGCTCCTGATGATTGATGGCCGCTATTAAACGTTCTCTTGATGTCATTTTTATACCTCATGCTTTCTGTTATTGTTTTGAACCAAAAAAGCAGGGAAACTGTTCCAATCATCAGAACCGCTCCCCTGCTTCATTTTTATGGGTTCACTTCATTTAATTCTGCTTATTTGGCAGCATCTCCCATAACCTCTTCGTAGTTTTCAGGAGTAACGATAATTGCATCTACTGCTGTTTCCATTTCTACATCATTGCCTGCAATAAGGTCTAACAATACTTCTACGGAACCTGCACCTACAGCGTCAGAAGAGAAATATGTGGAAGCTTTCATACAGGAGCCGCCCTCTTTCTTGTACTCGTCTTTTGCCATATATCCGCCAAGCCCAACTACACAGGCATCTGCATCCAGACCGGCACTCTCAAGAGCTCTTGCTGCACCAATACAGGACTCTTCGTTTGCGCCTGTCACAAGCCATTTTTTGATCTCCGGATGAGCTGTGATAACGGCTGCTGCTGCAGTGTTCCCCTTGTCTGTTGTTCCGTCATTGTCTGCTCTGAAGATTTTGTCTGTATCAAAATCCGGGCAAAGCTCTGTAAATTTGTCGTACTCTCCATCTGTACGCGGTACACATCCGGAAACAGTATCAATGGTCATAAGGAGCAGCCCAACTTCCGGATCATCTACCAGATTATTTTCAATTGCGTAGTTTGCAATCCACTCGCCGTTTGTAGCGCCAATTGCATAGGCATTGATTCCAACCCATGGAGCGAGTTTTTCGCCGTCTGCTTCCAGAGCATCATCTGCTGCTACAACCGGGATCCCTGCTTCAGCTAATTTGTCGACAACTGCCTGGGACATTGTCTGGTCCGGCGTACAGGTAACAACACCGGATGCTCCGTTTGCAATTGCATTGTCCAGGGCTTTGAGATATTCTTCCGGGCTTAACTTAACGTCAACATAAATGAATTCCCCGCCTGCTTCTTCCACTGCCTTCTGTGCCGCAGCCCCCTCGTCCAGGAACCATGTCTGGTCACCGGATTTGTAAATGCCATAAACCAGAAGTTTATCCTCTTCTGCGGAAACTGTGCTCGGTACCGCAAGCATAGAAGCTGCCATTGCTGCGCTAAGTAATACACCTAAAACTCTCTTTTTCATCATTTTTTACCTCCATGATTTAATTTTTTATTTCCACACGTGCTTACACGTTTATGGTTCGCGTTTATTTCCATTTTTCTAATTTTTTAAGAATTGCCCTCTGTTCTTCTTCTACCGATGTGTCAATACATAGATAGATTCCGTTGGGCTTTACTGCGTCCATAAAGCTATCCAGCTCTGCCGGTTTTAAATCTACTACAATACCTTTCTTTCTGTCCTGGATCTTTTTTATCATAGGAACCCACTGCATGATCGGCTCGTCTGCACCCATTCCCTGAACCCACTGATACCCGCATATTTCATCGATTTCCAGAAGGCTGTCCAAATGTCTTGCAACGCCTTTTCCGTCTACATGAAATACATTATGCTTCGCATACTTCACCTCTTTTATTACTTCCGGAAGAATATATTCATTGTACATTTCCGGTGAAAGCATAGCTCCCAGGTCAGTGCCTGGAATATGGAATGTGTCAAAGGAAGGAATATTGATCCAGGTTACAGACGGCTGTCCGGCATCTTTAAGCATTTTATTAAAGTGCTCAAATACTGTGCCGAAAGCCTCACCACATTTCTCAATTAGTTTTTTTGTCTCCTCCGGTTCATCGTATATATCCATAAGAAGCTCCTGGGTTCCTCTCAAAGCATCCGCAGCATCACCTCCACTGTGAATATCCGTATAGCCTACCATATATTTTCCCTTGCATCTGGAAATAGCGTACTTAGTCATTTCTTCCAGCTTTCTGAAATACTCATTTTCCATTGAAAAATAGATCTTGTCATATTCAGATACTTCATTCAGTGTATGCTTTGCCCATGTAGTAACATCACCGAATTCAACATCACATCCCAGCATACAGGGATATACGTTAGGCCCTAAATTCGGCCAGTAAACCGGAAACGTCTCTCCGAGAAAAACCTTTCCCTCAATCCCCTTTTCAAAGCGTTCAACCTGATACTGTGTATCAAACCACTTTTCTTTCATGCTGCTCCAGCGGTTGGTTTTATCAATCACATTGTATTCTGCATTATGTGCGGAAAAACGGACCGGCACTCTGTCGATGATTTCATTCTCATACCACGCATAGACCCTGTCCATACATTCCAGGAAATCCGGCTTTGTCTCTAATTCAATATCTGTCTGAAACTTCCTGCCCATTTTTACCTCCTCATTAGTTATAAGTTCTTCATACTTGCTTCCAGTAAACTCTTCTGACGGTTTCTCTCACGAATAAAGTCGGAAGTCAGTGCAAACAGTAATAATCCTCCACGGGCAACATACTGCCAGAACGATGGAACGTTAACCATGGTAAGACCTGTATTAAATGCCTGGATCAGCAAAATACCAAGGAAGGTTCCGAACATATTTCCTACACCGCCGGTAAATGACACGCCGCCAAGAACAACCGCAGTGATCGCATCAAACTCAAGGTTTACACAGGCAGCGGGCTGACCGGAGTTCATACGTGCCGCAAAAATTGTTCCGCCTACGGCACACAGCACACCCATCATAATATAGCACAGTAAGATCAGTCTCCTTGGATTTAAACCTGCCAGGCGGGCCGCATCCATATTTCCGCCGATGGCATAGATACCGCGTCCAAATTTAGTCTTTGCAAGGATAAAACCAAAAATCGCCACTGCGATCAACATGATCCATACGGATAACGGAATTGTCAAAAACCTTACTTTACCGATATAAAGGAACGTTGCATCGCTGATCGCTACTGGTTTTCCATCACACAGAATATAGGCAAAACCCCGGATGATTGTCTGGGTAACCAGCGTTGCAATAAACGCTTCCAGTTTGATGCAGTTCACCATCCACGCATTGAATACACCTACTAGTGCACCTACAATAATCGTAACGATCAATGAAAGTCCAAAGGGCATCCCTTTACTGACTAAAAGAGCTGCGACAACACCGCATAAAGCAGCCAGCGAACCAGGAGACAGATCGTTCTGTCCTGCAATGATCAGATATGTATGTCCGATGGCAACAAGTCCCACAAGAGAGGCTGCTATCAGAAGATTTACAATATTGGTCCATGAAAAAAAGTTTCTGTTCAATGATGTAAATAAAATAAATACTACTATGATCGCAGCGATAAGGATCAGCTTATCTCCGCCGATTATTTTTTTCTTCTGCTTTGCATTATTCATCTTTCATTTCCTCCCCTATCATTCCCAGGCTAAGCAGCCTGTCTTCCGTAGCCTCTTCACGCAGAACCTCTCCGGTGATCCGTAACGATTTCATAACGATTATACGATCTGACAAACCGATAACCTCCGGCAGCTCAGAAGACACTAAAATAACTCCTAAACCCTGTTTTGCAAACTCGCAGATCATGTTATAAAACTCAGATTTCGCTCCCACGTCAATTCCCTTTGTAGGTTCATCCAGAATCAATACTTTAGGATTGGTTGCAATCCACCGGGCAACGATGCACTTTTGCTGGTTTCCGCCGGAAAGCTCTACGATTTTCTTTGATGCAGACGGGGTTTTGATCCTGAAATCACGGATTCCCTTTTCCGCCGCCTCGCGCTCCTTTTTTGAATTGACAATCCCTAATCGATCAGCATTCTTATCAAGAAGGCTGATACTTATATTGTCCTTTATATCAAGGTTTGCCAAAATCCCCTGTAATTTACGGTCTTCCGGGACAAGAACGATGCCATTATCCATTGCTTCTTTCGGAGAACGATTTACAATTTTCTTTCCTTCCAGATATATTTCTCCGCTTCGCATCGGATCTGCTCCTATAATAGCGCGCATCACTTCTGTCCGCCCTGCACCGACTAAACCTGAAAAGCCAAGGACTTCGCCTTTATGTAGGGTAAAGGACACCGGCTTTACGTAGTCAGAAGAAACATTTTTCACTTCAAGAAGAACCTCTCCAATCTCCTTATCCCGGTCCAGATCATTATAAATATCTCCTAAGTCCCTGCCGACCATCATTTTAATCATCTCTTTCTCAGAGATCTCCCCGGTCACAACAGTGTCAACGTATCTTCCATCTTTAAAGATAGCCACCTTATCTGTAATACGCTGCAGCTCACTCATGCGGTGGGATACATAAATTACAATCTTTCCTTCCGCTTTCAGCTTTTCGATTATGGAAAACAGGCTCTCAATCTCTGAATCACTCAAACTTGCAGTAGGCTCATCAAAGCAAATTACTTTAAGATTTTCGCGGCTGTATGCTTTCATGATTTCTACCATCTGCTGATAGGCGATACTCAAATCTTTAACCTTAGCAGACGGATCTATGGGCAGTCCAAAATCGTTGATAATTTTCTGTGCCATTTGATTTGCCTTTTTTGTATCAATTACACCCAGCTTATTAGACGGCATCCTGCCGAGAAAAATATTTTCCGCAACACTTAATTCCAGCAGAATCTGGCGTTCCTGATAAATTACACTAATCCCTTCCTCTATTGCTTCCTGCGGCGTATGAAAGTGGTGCTTTTCTACGCCATCCAATAAATACTTTCCTTTTGTTGGCTGATAGTCACCATTTAACACTTTCAACAGTGTAGATTTCCCTGCACCATTTTCCCCTAAAAATGCCAGTACCTCTCCGCCATAGGCTTTAAAGGAAATATCGTCAAGGGCTTTTACACCTGGAAAATATTTGGAAATGCCGCTAAACTCTAATACGCTTCCCACAACAATGCCTCCTTTATGATTTATTGCAATTGCCTTTCTTTTGTGTTATATTACCTTTATTTCTTTTCCGAAACTATCAAAGTTATTAATTTTTCATCAACAAAATTAGCCAATTCACTTTTTTTACAGTATTTTTATCAAAAATATGTTATAAAGAGAGTATATATTTGGTAAATATCACAACGAGGAGATATCGGAATGAAATTTCGTAAATATAAAATTAAAAAAATAAGTACCCGGCTCATACTCATGTTTCTTGCTACCACCACCGCTATTTTTTCCATTTTTGCTTTTGTCATCACTTCCTTGTTTTCTGACAAATTGACAGCGGAAATTAACATGGTAGCCAGTCAGCAGATGGAATTTGCAAGCACGCTTCTGGATAACAGGATTAAAGAAATCTGGAATTATCATTTTTCTCTTGTTAAAAGGCCGCAGGTTCAGGAGACTATGTCCGCTCTGACTCTGGACTCCTCCCTGAAAGATTCAGAACAGTTCCAAAGCACATTAAAAAAAGCAATCAGCGATACAGATAAGAAGACACTGAATATACGCTCTGTTTTTGCCATCTCAAAAGAAGGTACAATCCTAGACCCCTTGTACAGTCTGGATACTTACCGATGGTTGGTGGATGACAATCCGGAATTCCAAAAATTTTTGGATTCCCAGCTTACACTTCGTATTTCCGCCCCTAGCTCCTTTCCCTTCAGGGCTGAGGAGGCGGATTCTGTCAGCCAGAACTCCACCCTCACCTGTTTTGGACGCCTTTACGATAAAGACAATTATCAGGATTTGGGCTATATTGCTATCAATATTAACCGAAACAGCCTGTTTAAGGATTTGGAAGAGCTTTTTCAGGAAACATGGAATCAATTTTATATTGTGGACAAAAACCAGAATATCATTTATTCCAATCCGTTAAATCCTGACTCTTCTCCGGAGCTTAAGCAGCTTCTGGCTAACGATTACCCGGCTCTTGGCCAGCGTATATCCATGAACAGCACCACATATATGGGTTATTCTACTAAGGTCAACCAATATCCCAACTGGCGGATCGTAAGCTTTATTGACTGCCGCGATATTTACCAGCCCCTGAAAAATATTTTTACAACCCTGATTTCTGTATATTTTGTTCTGATATTTTTTGCCTGTATCATCCATTATTATTTGACACAGCATATCACGATCCCTATTCGTGTTTTAAACGAAGCTATGCGCACGATCCGAAAAGGAGAATGGCCCTCCCCCATTCCTGTCACCCAGGAAAATGAGATGTCCGAAACGCTAAAGGGATTTAACAAGATGAACCTGGCACTGCAGGAAATGACAGCCCGGATAGCTGCCCAGGAGGAAGAGACCCGAAAAAATGAGGTGGCTCTGATCCAATCCCAGCTTGATCTGCTGGAATCCCAGATTAATCCGCATTTTATCCATAACACCTTGAATACCATGAAATATATGGCAAAAATTGCAAAAGCAGAAAGGCTTGAAAACCTGATCAGCTCCTTCAATGCCCTGCTTAGAACCAGTATGTCTACGGAAAAGCTCATGATTCCCCTAAATGAGGAAGTGGAAAATCTGTATCACTACATGGATATCCAAAAAGAGAGGTACGATTTTCCTATTGATTTCCAATGCGATATCCCAATAGATATTTCCGCTGTTCTCCTGCCAAAATTGATCTTACAGCCTCTCGTGGAAAATTCCCTTTTTCACGGAATTGCTCCCAACGATGGCGGCAGTATCCGTGTAAAAGCAAGAGTAGCAGACAATCGGCTTTGGGTTATCGTCTGGGACGACGGTGCCGGTATTTCCAAGTCTCAGCTCTCTCAACTGGAGGAACGGCTGAGACCCTCCGCAAAAGGCTACAGCCGTATAGGGATCACCAACGTAAATGCCCGGCTTATACTGAGTTATGGTGCCAGCAGCCATCTGGTCATTGAGAGTTCCCCACAAGAGGGGACCAGCTTTAGCTTCAGTATCCCCGTTTAAAGTTGATCGATCTGAATGAAACACCATTTGTGAAAGGAGATTTTTTATGAAAACAGTCATGCTTGTAGACGATGAACGTCCTGCACGGGAACTTCTGAAAATGACCATAGACTGGGAAAAAACAGGTTTTAAAATTATATATGAGGCCCGCAATGGCAGGCAGGCTCTGGAATATTATTCCGTAAAACAACCGGACTTAATTATAACCGACGTACAAATGCCGGTGATGGACGGACTGGAGTTTTTGGAGCAGGTGAAAACAATCTGTCCGACGCAGAAGGTGGTTATACTAAGCTGCCATGAGAACTTTTCTTATGCTAAACAAGCATTAAAATTAGGCGTGATGGACTATCTCATAAAAGATGCTCTCACTGGTGAAGTCCTATACAATCTGTTAGAAGGCCTGAACAAATTGGATGATCCGGACGACTCGCAAAACCACCTTCTGTCCTCCTCAAATTCCAAAATTTTAACAAAGGCCCTCTCAGCCATTCCCAGTGAACAACAGGAGGCCGTTCATCTTCTGGATTCCAACACTGCAAAAGGGGAAGAATTTTTCTGCTGCACTTGCTGCATGGAAGGCTTTTCATGTCTTCCCTCTGAATGGGATATTCTGGCGGAAGAGCTCCAAAGCTGTCTGAACGAGTCCGGAAAAGGGGAGGCTTCCGTCTATCACGGTCACTATCTTCTGATCCTCTGTTTTATGAAACATCAAAACAGCCAGATGGAGCTCTTCAATAACCGTTTTCAGAGTCTGCTGCTCATCAGAAAGCGGTTGGAGCTTTTAACCGGATGTTCCATAACCATTGGCGTTTCCAGCCAAAGCAGGCATTCTGAGCGCTTGCAGCAGTTGATCAACGAATCCTATCAGGCATTTAAAAGCAAGATCTTTCAGGGTACTGGAAAAAACCTTTTCTATAATCCCCAATATAACCGGAATCAAAAATTCCAGATCGACACCCTGAACAGTCAATTCCAGCAAATCCGTTCTTCTTTGGAAAAGCGGGATAAAGATACCATTTTGAGTACGCTTAGCCAGATTTACGGTAAATGCCTTGACGGTATCATGCACTATCATTATCTGAGTTATGTCAATGCCGTGCTTTTGGAAATCCTTATGGAAAATTGCCAGAAGCGCAATGTTTCGTATGAAACGGTATTTGGAACTGAGACGTTAAGTTTTGATGTATTTGATAAGATGAATACGCCGGACAGTGTTCTCCAATGGTTTCAGAACTGCTTTTCCCGGCTTGTTGAAGCTTCGGACATGGATGCACCTTCATATAGTGTCCGCATCCGCAACATCCTGCATTATATCAAAAATAATTACCAGCAGGATATCAGTCTTGAAACCGTTGCTGATACTTTCTGGTTACACAAAGTTTACCTGGCCAAAATCTTTAAACAGGAAACGGGAAAAAGCGTCAATGAATATATCCGAAACGTGCGGATTGAAAAAGCAAAGGAATTGCTTTTAAAAGACTACATTAAAATCAACGAAATCGTGACAGCCACTGGTTTTAATAATCCCCAGAGTTTCTACACGATTTTTAAAAAATATGTCGGTATGACGCCCGGAGAATACCGTGACCAAATGCTGAATCCCTGAAGTTACCGTTCACTGAGAATATTCCGCGGCACCAAAGGCGTGCCGTGCAGGTGTTTTATGTGGATGAAGAATTTTCCATTGACCTCTTGACAAAATCTGATTATGTAGTATAATTCAGATAATAAACATATATTTCATATATAAATACTAGGAAATATTCAGGAGGAGAAAGAAATGGCAAAAGTTTATAAAAGTGCATTGGAACTGATCGGAAATACACCCCTTGTAGAAGTGACAAAAATTGAGCAGGAAAAAGGTCTGGAAGCTTCTCTTTTAGTAAAGCTGGAATATTTTAATCCGGCTGGAAGCGTAAAGGACAGGATCGCAAAGGCCATGATCGAGGATGCGGAGGCAAAGGGTCTTTTGAAGGAAGGCTCCACCATCATTGAGCCGACATCCGGAAATACAGGAATCGGTCTGGCATCCATTGCCGCAGCAAAAGGCTATCGGATCATTCTCACCATGCCGGAGACTATGAGTGTAGAGCGCAGGAATATTCTGAAAGCCTATGGCGCTGAGATCGTGCTGACAGACGGAACCAAGGGAATGACAGGAGCTATCGCAAAGGCGGATGAACTGGCAAAGGAGATTCCTGACAGCTTTATTCCGGGCCAGTTTGTAAATCCGGTGAATCCTAAGGCACACAGAGAAACCACAGGTCCTGAAATCTGGGAGGATACGGACGGCGCAGTTGACATTTTCGTGGCAGGTGTGGGAACCGGCGGAACAGTTACCGGGATCGGAGAATATTTAAAGAGCCAAAAGCCCGAGGTTCAGGTGATTGCTGTAGAACCAGCCACATCCCCGGTGCTTTCCGAGGGGAAATCAGGCCCGCATAAAATTCAGGGGATCGGCGCAGGCTTTGTACCGGAAATCCTGAATACGGGAATTTACGATGAAATCATAAAGGTGGAAAATGAGGATGCCTTTGAGACTTCCAGGCTTCTGACGAAAAAAGAAGGGATCCTTACCGGAATTTCCTCCGGTGCAGCACTCCACGCAGCGATCCAGGTTGCAAAAAGACCGGAGAATAAAGGAAAGACCATTGTTGCACTGCTTCCGGACAGCGGTGACAGATACTATTCCACCCCATTATTTACAAAATAAAGTATGATGAATTTTAGAAAAGAAGCAGAGGATTTAGAAAACGAAATCATAAAAACCAGACGTCAGCTTCACGCGCGCCCGGAGCTGTCCTTTGAAGAGAGGGAGACAACGGCTTTTATTGGAAAAGAACTGGAAAGGCTGGGCTTAAAGCCCGGCTTTTTCCCGGATTATTGCGGTGTGTGGGCAGATATCACGGGAAAAAGCTCAATACCGGGCAGTAAGACAGTACTGCTGCGTGCAGACATAGATGCGCTTCCTGTCCAGGAGGCTACGGGACTTCCCTTTTCCAGTGAAAAGCCAGGCGTCATGCACGCCTGCGGACACGATGCCCATACAGCCATGTTATTGGGTGCGGCAAAGCTTTTGGCTGCGCACCGGGATGAACTCCCCGGCACGGTGCGGCTTCTGTTCCAGTCGGCAGAGGAATCCTGTCACGGCGCAGAATATTACGTGAAAAATGGGCTTCTGGACGACGTGGACGCTGTGTACGGCTGCCATGTATGGGCAACTCTGGATGCGCCCTATATTAATATCAGTGGCGGAGCGCGCATGAGCAGTTGTGATAACTTTACCATCATAGTAAAGGGTACCGCGGCCCATGGCTCAGCACCCAATGACGGGACAGATGCCATTGTCATTGCCGCTGCCATCATTATGCAGCTTCAGACAATTGTCTCCAGAAGAAGTGACCCCAGGGATGCCGTTGCTGTTACCATCGGTGAGATTACGGGAGGACAGCGTTTTAATATTATTGCCGACCGTGTGTGCATGAAAGGTACCGCCCGGACCCACAGCCCCCAGGCGCGCAGTAAGCTTGAGGAATGGATCCGGAATGTGGTGGAAAACACCGCCCGGGCAAACGGCGGCTCAGCCACTTTGAAATACGATTATTATCCCGGTGTTCTGATGAACGACCCGCGTATGGCGGAACTTGCCAGAGCTTCTGCGGTGAAGCTGTATGGAGATGATGCTCTGAAAGACCATCCGGCTGTGATGGGCAGCGAAGATTTTTCCTATTATCTGGAAAAGGTTCCCGGCGTTTTTGCATTCCTGGGAATCCGCAGCGAGGAAAAGGGAATCTGTGCTCCCCAGCACAGTGAGCGTTTTGCGATGGACGAAAGGGTTCTGAAACGAGGAACGGCGCTGTATGCCCAGTTTGCGTATGATTTTTTGGCAACCCCAAAAGAATGATCGTCTGATTCCCAGTAAGGATTTTAATTCGCCGCCTGCGGAAGTTTTCCGGCCTCCAGGAGATTTTCCACAAACTGCTCCACGGCAGTAAACAGTCCGGACACAAAATAGTAAATACCCACCCCGGAGGGAATGGTAAATACGAATGCTGCGTTTACAGCCAACAGCATCACCGCCATTCCCGGGGAGGTTTTGTTAAGCTTCAGTGCCCGGAACCACTTCATATATGGGTAAAGCTGTGGCAGCATCTGGATCAGGATCGTGGCGAGGGGCAGGATCATCAGTCTGTCCCGTTCCAAAAGGGAGCTGATCCAGGGAAGCAGTATGGTCGCGGCATCCGCTGCTGCCAGAAGCCGGATGGCATGATAGACACCTGCCATGACCGGGAGCTGTAAAAACGGGATCAGACACCCGGACAGGCTCACTCCCTCCTGCTGATAAAGCTTCTGAAGCTCCCGATTCATCCGTTCCTGATCGCTGCTGTATTTTTTGCGTATCAGCTCTGCCTGTGCATTTACAGCTTCCTGCTTCTTCATCTGTTTTCTCTGCCGGATTCCTAAAGGAAGGAGCAGCAGCCGGACACATAATGTAACTCCGGCAATGGCGATTCCGTAATCTACATTCATTCTTTCCCCTCCTCATCCCTTCTCTTTTTCCATGCCAAAAAATCACGAAAGCACAGGATAAGACACAGAAGCCATACTCCCCAGAATACAGCGGAAACGCCTGTGATCCTCCTGTCTGTAACGTACTTATCTATCACTACGATCACAGGCATCAGGAGGTAAAACACCAGGCAAAGAGCGTTTACAATTCGAAATACCCTGGGTCGGGCATAATATTTTCCCACGTACCTGTCGCCTATGAAATCTGCCACCCTGCTGTACTCCGCAAAGCACTCCAGCATTTCATCCACAACGGAAAACTGGTTGCCCTTTTCCTCCTCTTCCTCTACATATTCCAAATAATAATCAATATCAATTTTCTCTGCATTTTCTTCTTTCCGAAGCTTTCTGCAAAGACCAAGGGAACCTTTCAGCATTTCCTGCTGCCGCAGGAGTTCCTCCTCCTGCTCCCTCAGAACACTCTCCAGGGACACCTCGTCTTTCTGCAAAAGGGAGATCGTTTCTACAGGGATTCCCATTTTCCTGTATAAAATGATTTTTTTCAGATTATGAATGTCATCCTGGGAATAATCCCGGTACTTGCTTTCTTCCCTTCTCTCAGGAGTAAGCAAACCCTTCCTTTCATAAAATCTGATATTGCTTACACTTAATCCGGTCAATTCTGCCGCTTCACTGATGCGCATTGCCGCCACTCCTTCCTTCTTTTTCCTGCACTTTATACCCTGAACCAGGTGCAGAGTCAAGGATTTTTTGTAAAAAAAAGCATATTGTAATCAGAAACAGCATATGCTATAATGCCTGTAGGCAGAAAAGAAAATATAGTTCCATATAAACGACAAATGAAAACCCCGAAGGTAGGCAGACCTTCGGGGTTTTCTAGTCCGTTTTGGGATGGTGGCTTAATCCATAGGTTAGTTACCGACTATTTGCCGCCGTCTAACCATTTGATGATGTAGTGGCAAACCACACCAGCCGCGACAGCGGCAAGAAAAGAAAATATAACTTCCATATAAACACCCCCTTCCTTTACCTGTCTAGGGGCGGTAACATAAAAATTGTATCATATATGGAAATCATTTTTTGTCGAAATATGTCGTCTTTTCCAAAAAATGTCAAAGGTTCAAAATATCTGGTGTGCCCAGGCCAGCCAAAACCTCCGGTCCTCCTCCGTGATCTTCTGAATGACCTTACATGGTTTTCCTTTTTCCAGCTGCACACTGCCCCCGAAAGTATTGGACCTCCGGGGGCAGCGCTGCTCATTGTTTATTCTTATTTTCCAATTGTAAATTCATAGCTTCCTGCTTCCAGTGTGTACTGTGCGCAGGTTGTTCCGTTATGTTCAGTCATTTCTACAAATACTGCACCTTCCGGAACGGTTGTTGCATCTGCTTCCTCCTGGGAAATCGGGAGATACAGAGTTGCGGTTGTATTGGCAGGAACGGTTGCTGTGTAGGAAGTCATCTTGCCTTCCTCTGCAGTCCATCCGCTGTAAATTGTTCCGTAGTTGGAATCGTAGGAACCATTTGCGTAAGTGAAGGTACCGCCCACTGTCGGCTGTAATACAAAACTCTTATAGCCTGCTGCTCCCTCTTCTCTGGTGATACCAAGCTGATAGGACATCATCCACTCGGAAATAGCGCCTAAAGAGAAGTGGTTGAAGGAGTTCATGGAGTTGTTTCCGTTAAATCCGCCTTCTAATGTGTAGGAGTTCCAACGCTCCCATACGGAGGTAGCGCCCTGGGTTACCGGATACAGCCAGGAAGCATACTCTGTCTGCTCAAATAATTTGTATGCGTCTTCTACATAACCATATTTGGTCAGTACCGGAACAAGGTTCGGTGTGCCGGAGAAGCCGGAGGTAATGGTGTAATTTGCATCTTTTACTGTCTGTACATAATTTTCAACAGCTTTTGCTTCGTTTTCTTCGCTGAATACACCATAGCAGAGAGGTGTTGCGTATGCAGCCTCAGTATCATAGTAATCCGTTACCGGCTCATCCAGTGCTTCGCCAAAGTCATCAATTACTTTTGTGGAATACAGTCTGCAGGTTTCCGGCTCTACATAGCAAGCGTTCCATTCCGCTTTTGCAAGGTCATACTGCTGGGAATATTTTTCCTGAAGCTCTGTATTTCCAACTACTCCTGCCATATCTCTTGCCAGACCCAGCAGGTATACGTATACCGCATTGTTGATCAAGCCTGCATCGGTAGCATCTACGGAAAGCCAGTCAGCCAGGATACCTGTTCTGCTTGTCATATGTGTATATTCTTCGCTGAGATCATAGCTGTCCAGATAATCCAGATATTTGTCGATTGCTTCCATATTATCTTCGATGATCGCTGGGTTTCCGGTCTGCATGTACATGTTATAAGGAATTACAGTAAGGGCTGCATCCCAGGATACTCCTGAGAAGCCGGAGCCGCTGAACTCATCCTCCTGCGGCTCTGCAGTCGGTGCATATACCGGAAGAGATCCATCTTTACGCTGGCAGGCTCTTAAGGATTTCAGCCAGTTTCTGTAGAAATTATAAACATCTGCGTTGTAGGATGCTGCCATGGAGAATACCTGTGCATCTCCTGTCCATCCAAGACGTTCGTTTCTCTGCGGGCAGTCAGTCGGAAGAGAAAGGAAGTTGCTCGTCTGGGAATTCTGTACGTTCTGGAACAGACGGTTTACCAGATCATTGGAACTGTCATAGGTTCCTGTCATATTTACGGAAGAGATAACCTCTGTCTTAATATTTTCCTTTGGAAGCTCCTTCTTCAAACCGCTGATCTCAATATATCTGTAGCCATGGAAGGTAAAGTGCGGCTCAAATACCTGATCTCCTTCTGTAGCCACATAGAAATCTGTACAAAGAGCGCCACGGAGGTTTTCAACCATCATGGAGCCTACCAGTCCCTGCTCCTGATATTCTTCAAGATCCGGATAAAGTACCTCTGCATAACGCACTGTCACTGTGCTGCCCGGCTCAACATATTCTGCCGGAATGGTGATCTGCGGAACGCCGATTACGTTTTCTCCCATATCATAGATGTAGGATCCCGTTCCTTCTTTTGATTCGCCCAGTGCTTCCTGTACTTCCAGCTCTTTTACAATGGATGCCTCTTCATCATAGCGGACTACGAAATCAAAATCATTCATTCTTGGTTCGTGCTGAACCGGCTGTTCCCAGTCTTCGGATTCTGTATAGTCGGCTGTTGCCCAGCCCTCATAAAGATCTGCTGCCTGTGCATCATATCTTTCGCCATTATAATGGGACTCTGATTTTACAGGACCCTCTGTGGATACCATCCAATCCTGATCATTTGTCACGATGGTTTCCGTGGTTCCATCCGTATAAGTGACATCCATACGTGCCATAACTGCCTGATACGGTCCGTAATAGTTATAGTCACCAGTGGTGTAGTTTAACTCTCCGCTCCACCAGCCCTGGCCCATCTGGACCCCAATGGCATTCTCGCCTGTCTGCAGCATATCTGTCACATCATAGATCTGATACGGCATATAAGTGGAATACTCTTCATTTCCGGGATTAAACAGTCCATCCCCTACTTTCTCGCCATTGATATACATCTCGTAGGTTCCCTGGGCGCTTACATACATTCTGGCGCTGGCAACCTCTTTGGATTCTGTAGAGAATTCGGTTCTTACCATTGGAGAAGCGCCGTCTGACGGATCTGCATAAACCAATGTTCCGTTTTCGCCACCCTCCACTGTGATCTGATCCTGATCCTCTGCTACCGTCACGCCCTCCAGTCCTTCAAAAATGCTGTAAGTAGCTCCTGTTGTCTTATCAAATAAAACTACATCGTCATCATTGTCACCGTACATGTCGATTCCAAGGCTGTCATAATATGCGGTTTCTCCTGCATTTACCGCAAATCCGATAGAATTCAGATTCGGGAATGTATTATAGTTGTGATTGTTTCCAAGAGGATTTAACTGGCGTCCGGAATCTACGTCTACGCCATTCATGGAAACACTCACCTGGTTGCACTGGTTTGTCCAGATCCGCAGAGAAATCTGGTCGTTCACATTTTTATCTGCAAACACCTCTGCCGGGATGGAAATTGTGGCATCCGGCTCGTCCGCTGCATTTTCCTCTTCCTGAATGATGTAGGAATACGAAGTTCCCCGGGCACTTTCTTTAACTACTGGGTTTCCATCTTCATCCAGCTCATTAACTGCTGCCGGCATTCCTACTACATAAATATTCAGCTTTGGATCTTCCGGATCAGAGATGTCTACTTCATATCTGAAATAGTTTTCTCCCTCTTTATTCCAGACATTCATTGCCTTATTCTGAAGGCGGTGGTCATTTGCTCCCAGGATTACGGAAGCCTTTGTGCTGCCCTCCGGAATAGTCACATTGACACGCATGTCAAAAAGATTTGCTGCCGCTGCGTCCAGATTCTTTTTTGAGGAACCGATCCACTGGGCATCTCCCCAAGACTCATAGGTAGTGTCCAGGAAAGAAGTCTCAAAGGTATTGACCTCAGATTCCCATGTATTGCCGTCCTCATCTGTAACGGTTACCTTCCACTGATACTGGGTCTTTGGGGCAAGCGCTTCCCCTTCGTACTTAATATTTGCAGATTCCCCGCTTTCCACAGCTCCGCTGTCCCATACTACGTTGTTCTCCATATCCATGACAACGATCTGGTAAGCTGTCTGCTTTGCACCAATCTCATCAGCCTGCATCTGCCAGGTGAAAACCGGTGTGGCGGTATCAATTCCGATCGCATTTTCAAGTCCATCCACGGTCAGTGACACAATATCCTTTGTGTCCTCTTCTGCAAACGCAGGTACGGCTCCGGCAAAGGTTGTTCCCACAACTGCTGCTGTCAAAGCCACGGCTACACTTTTTTTCAGTATAACTCTGTTTTTCTTCATATTTACCCTCCGTTCTTTTTTAACTGTGTTACTCAGCTATTTTTCATTATAAAGAACATAGGGTATCTTTTTGATATTTTAATAGTGCACAATCTTTAGGTTTCAGCCTTCGTCATAGGCTTTCTGCATTTTGTCGGTTATATAATCTGTGGAAATGTCTTCTCCGCCGATTTTTCTTGAAACCCCGTCTTCCAGAATCCACTCCACATCGCCTTTCCAGCCCTGGTTGCAGTTAATGGTATACCTCCCTGACTCCTGAAGCTCCTCAAATTCTGACCACATGCTTTCATTTCCCGAAGACGTTCCTGTATTTCCTGACTCCAAAATTTTCTGTATGATTTTTTTGCAGAGTTCCACATGGGTGCCTCCTGCATAGACCGCCATGCCCCCTCCGTTGGATATTACGCCGTAAACAGGTTCCCCATTTTCATTTGCCGGAAGTGAAAATGCTCCCAGTTCCTCTTCATCCATATATTCAGAAAGAACGGAATAATTAAAATTGCCGCCAAACATCATGGCTGCCTCCCCGGAGCCAAAACGCTCTGCCGCTTCCGCTGAACCAATGGCAAGGGAATGCTCCTGTACATATTTTTTTTGATAAAGCAAAAGGTATCGGTCAATCACAGTATCCCAGGTTCCAGAATCCGTAAATCTTACAGTGCCATCCTCCAATTGCTGGTTGTAGTCCGGATTATCCGCATATACCTGGCAGGCTGCGATCTGATACAGTCCAAACTGCAGTGCGTATCCGTCTTTATTTCCGGATATGATCGGCGTTACCCCATTTTTTTTCAAATGCTCGCAGACCTCCAGAAATTCCGTCCAGTTCCGGGGAATAGAAATTCCATATTTCTCAAAAATTTTCTTATTATAATAAGTACACAATATCATGCCGCCCCTGCTGAGAGAATACACATGTCCGTTCCAGCTTACAGGGGCTTTCTCCTCTTCTGAAGCATTGGCAATGACCGGAAACTCCTCCAGAGGTTCCAGATATCCTGCCGGAGCCAGCTTCTGTACTGCATTGGGTCCTGCCCAGTATGGCTGTATATTAAAAAAGTCCGGTCCGTCTCCCATGCTCAGCCTTGTATTCAATATGCTATAATACTGCTCCTCCGGATAGGTTTCCATAATGATCTCGATATTCGGAAAATCTTCAAGCAGCACCCCCTCCAGCTCTTTTTTCCGGTTTTCCGCATAATTTCCTGTGCCGCTTCCCATAAAGGTAAGCTGTATCTTGTCTGATGCTTCCTCCTCTGCCGCTAAACAGGTACCGGCACTTCCCAGGGTCAATACCGCCGCCAGAAGCATTCCTGTTATTTTTCTCATAGTGTTATTCCTTTCATTAGAATATTCTGAATGAAATTTTCTGCCCTACACAACTTTATTAATCTATGATATAGTATAATTATTCGTTACAGGATTGTAAACCACAGAAATTTACATAAAAGGATAAATTCATGCAGCTAAAACACAGGTTTTTCTTCGTTTTTTCCGCTCTGGCGCTGGTTCCTCTGATGCTGTTTTCCTACATCGCATACACCCGTTATACGAGGCTTTCCAATGCCCAGATTCAGTCTGCTTCCTCGAACATTATGGAACAGGCAGTGATACAGACGAATTCCGTTTTTTCTAATCTGAGACATATTCTGGAAAACGCGCAGTACGATTCCCATAATGAAAACACGCTTTCCCAGAGTCTCCGAAAATTTCATTCAACAGATTCCGATTATACGGATCTTGACATTTACACAGCCAATCAGCAGATAAAAAATATATTTCAGAATCTTACATATTCCACAGAAAATATTAACGGCATTTTCATTTTTACCCCATCCGGAGTGATTCTAGGACAGGGGTACGGCAATGGCGTGGATGTCCGCAGCAGCTACGACCCCACAGAGGATTCCTGGTATCAAAATACTCTGGAGCTTGACGGAAAAATGTATATTGACGGTGTTGGTTACCGGGATTATCTGCTGAATGATACCCTTTCCCTGTCCTTTGCCATGTGCATTTATGATGTGTATTCACGGGATTTTCTGGGGGTTTTGTATATTAACTGCTCCCCGGAAATTCTTTCTCTGGACAGTGTGAATGTACTGCCCGAAACCACCTGGTTTTCCATAAATCGCGGCGATGAACTGCTGTACCAGAATGGTGTTATGCCTTCCCTCACAGACCCGGCTCAGACAATTACCTATACGAAGGACCTTGCCCTTTCCCAGGTTACCCTGACCGCGGTTTTCGATAAGGCAGATATGGCTTCTGACTTTCGGGGAACTCTCTATTTGCTGGCCAGTGCCATGATTTTTTTCTTTATCCTTTTTACCATACTGGCTTATTTTCTCGCCAGATACCTTACCCGTCCCATCATCAGTCTGAGCCGCCTGATGGCGCATCCCCGGGAAAAGCACGGGATTCTGGAATCCCCTTACCTGAACCGCAGGGATGAGATTGGCACCCTTTATAACCAGTATCTGAAAATGCTGGAAGAAAACAACCGTTACATTAAAACACAATTTGAAAACCAACTGGTACTTATGGATTCCCAGATGAGGGCACTGGAAGCGCAGATCAACGCCCATTTTCTTTACAATACGCTGGAGGCGATCAACAGTCTTGCCAGTATTGAGGGTTCTGAAGATATTTCCACCATGGCTCTGGCCCTGGGCGATATGTTCCGCTACAGCATCAAAACAAAGGGAGCGCTGGTGACCTTAAAAGAAGAACTGGCTCACGTACAGAATTTTGTGGCTATCCAGCTCATCCGCTTTGATAATGCCTTCTCTTTCCAGATGGATGTTCCCCAGGAGCTTCTGGAGCATCAGATCCTGAAACTGATCCTGCAGCCATTGGTGGAAAATGCCCTGTACCATGGACTGCTCCACTGCAATGCAGGAAGCACCATCCGCCTTTCAGCCAGCCAGGAAAATGGTGAGCTTCTCTTTTCCGTAACAGACGATGGCGTAGGCATGGATCCCGATACACTGGAACGTCTTCGGAATTCATTGGCGGAAAAGCCCCGTTTCCAGGAGCTGAACCAACGGGAAAACGGCAGTATCGGATTAAAAAATATCCACTCCCGTATCCGGCTTTACTATGGAGAAGCATACGGGATCGCAATAGACAGTGAGAAAGACAAAGGAACCTCTGTTTCTATCAGGCTTCCGGATCTGCCCGGGCAGCAGACAGACACACCGATCACAAGGAGAGTATGACCTATGTACACTTATATCGTAATTGACGACGAACCGCTTATCCGGCGGGGAACTATCAAAAAATTGGAAGGCTTCCCGGATATTGCCTGCATTGCCCAGGCATCCAACGGACAGACTGCCCTGGAACTGATCAAAGAGAAGGACCCTGATTTTATCATAACGGATATGAAAATGCCTGTTATGGACGGCACCAGGCTTCTGCCTGTCCTGTCCACCCAGTACCCGGATAAACATATCATTGTTATAAGCGGCTACAAGGATTTCGAGTATGCACAGCAGGCACTCCGCGCCAATACGATCGATTATATTGTAAAGCCATTCAGCCGGGAAGCCCTGTGGGATGCCGTATCCAGGGCTATCTCTGAGATTGAAAACAAAGCTTCGCTGGACCAGAAGCTCACCATGAGCGAAACGGAAAAAGAAGCCTTAAAATATGAATATGACCGTCAGCTTCTCAAAAATCTTCTTTTCGGCTCCCTGGGAAATTCTCCGGAATTCAGTTCCGGGAAGCTGGAACGCCTCACGGCAGACTGCTGTTATTTTCTGATGACCGTAAATCTACGGGAAGCGCTGGACGAAAATGCCCTTTCAGAATTTCTTTCCGTACGTGACATGGCTTCCTCCTGCGTGCTGATCACCCGTGAAAATACAGACAATATGGTCTTTCTCCTTTTCTTCCTCTCTCAGGATGAACAAACGGAGTTTGCCCGGAAAGCTTCTTCCTGTAAGGAGCTTTTGGATCAGTTTTTTGACAGTTGCCAGGCTCATCCTTCCTATGGAATCAGCCAGCCCCATACTGCTCTGGACAGATTGCATGAAGCCTTCCTGGAAACAGCGGATGCACTGAATCAGATGACCCCGATTCCCGCCAGCAACTATGTTTTTTATGAAGCAGCCAGGAAACCTTCCGTAACGCTGGAGTGGCCCAAGCTGGAGCGTTTCCTTTTTCTGGCGGAATCCGGACAGACAGCAGAGATCCGTACGCTCTTTCCTGAGCTTTTCCACTATTTTGCAAGGACAGAGCGCTGCCGCCTGAAAGATGCCAAGGACTACTGCATGGAAATCGTGGAAGCGCTGAGAAAATCTCTTCCCAAAGATATGTCGGTCCAGCACAACTCCGCTGCCAGCCTGAGCCTTTTAAATAACCTGAATTTCATTTTCAGTTTTCAGGAGCTGGAAGAATTTTTTCTGCAGGTTTTCCATAATCTTGCCGAAGCATTCGAAAGCACAGGCTTCTATACGGAAAAGGATGTTATGGACAATGTCAGGAATTACATACGCCTCCATTATGACAAAGACCTGACTTTGGAGTTCGTCGCTTCCCTTTTCCATCTGAACCGGAGCTATCTGAGTTCTGCCTTCAAAACCCGGACTGGTACCAGCTTTGTGGATTATGTAAATCAAGTCCGGGTGGACAAAGCGAAGGAGCTTCTCGTCAAAACAGATAAGAAAACCTATCAGATTGCCCAGACAGTAGGCTATGAAAATGCGAAATATTTTTTCCGGATCTTCAAAAAATTAGAAGGCGAAACGCCGGAGCAATACAGGAAAAGAGGCACCTCCCCGTGAAGTGCCTCTCTTTCCTTCTTTTCTATAATTCAATTTCCACCCACTGCTCTTCGGGATAGTTTACCACAATACAGTCATTATAGTAGGTTCTTTCCGGCAGGGCGATCATCACATGCGCCAGCTCTTTGTTTACAGGAATAGCGCTTAAATGCCAGACGCCTGTGTTTAAAAGAACCATGGTACCCTTTGGAACCAGAAATGCTTCGGTGAGCTCCGGAACCGGATCTTTTCCTGCAGGAGCTACGTGAACCACCACGTCATCGTCCAGGCACAGCACGCCCTCCTGGGTGAGATTGTGATATTCAGCCGTGTCCACCACCATTTTTTCCGGCTTGCGCACCAGAAGCGGTGAGAACGCCAACTGCATCTGACCTGACGAGTGCATCAGGAGCCTGTCCTGAAAAAAGTCTCCCAGGCTGTACCCTTCCGGGTTCATAAAATCTGTAAAGCTTCCAAACGCCTTAAAATTTTCAACAGTTATCGGTTTTGCTTTTATTTTTCTCATAATTTGTCACGCCTCCTTTTTTATTAGCCGTTTCCCCCTGTCTATAAACAGAGACGGCAAGCTTTGTATATGAGTAGTATAGCTCTTCCGGAATTCTCCCGCAAGCGAAACTTTTATGTACCCTCATATCAGGACAAAAGGATCTCCGTTGGCTCATCTGCGCCCCCGATTATGGCTTTCGATGCAGCATCTTTCTCCTCTCCTATATTGATCCGGAACTTTTCCCCCACCGGCTCCCAGCCATAATTCTCTTCCTCTGCATATACCTCCCAGGTATCAGCGCTTTCCTGCACACTGTATTCATCTCCATCCTCATCTGTTTCAAAAGCCTCTGATCCTGTTTCTCCTTTCCAAATGATCTTTCTGGCGTAAAGCTGCAGATCCAGGTACGTGCAATCCTTATCCGGGATGGACAAATGGAAATCCTCCTCATCTATTACAGCGCCAGGCTCAAAGTCTCCCATGAAGCTGGTTTCAAACCGCATTTCATTGTCTGAAATAAAACCGCTTCCATCAAGGCTTACCGGATTTCCGAAGCTGTCCTCGCCCTTCAGCTTCAGTTCATAGTTATTGACCCATTCTTCATCCTGTGCCACACCGGATGCCACGATCCGACAGTACAGGTCATTCATAGTCAGATTTCTTAATATCAGCTTCCCGCCATTTTCATCCGAAATGTTGATAGCAAGCTCCTGCTTCACAGTCTGCGCCTTTAGTTCTTCCGGCGTGATCATAAAATCATACACAAACTCTGCCACGGGAGTAAACTCTTCTCCTGGCTGTGGATCTGTTTTTCCGGCTTCCAGCACCAGATGCACCTGAACCTCACCTTCCGGCAGAGTCATATCCTCATACTCCTCTACCATTATAATGTCCGGATCTTTCACATTTTCCTCCAGCGCCTCCGGGTCTGACCTGCTGCCGTTTAGACTTCCATAGCTCTGATAATGCTGCCCGTTTATAGTAGTTTTTTCTTCATTCAGCCAGACAGGATGCGGCTCTTTCTCCTCCCCGAAAACCTCTTTCAGGGAAACAATCAGCTTATGGTCATCCAAAATCACTTCATTCAAGGTAAAGGATACACCATTTTTTGTCTGTGTCTGGTTGATGATTTCTGTATAAGAAGCCAGATCCTTTGTGACTCCAAATATTTTACCGATTTTTGTTGTAAACTCTTTTACTGCTGCCTGTACCCCTGCGTTGCCGGCCATGGCTATGCAGATCAGCACAATCGCCGCAGCGCTGGCAAGCCTCCTACGGTACAATTGAAAAGCATATTTTTTCCCTGTCCATTCTTTTCCTGCCTCTTCAATAAGCTTTTCATCAATGTTTCCAAATTCATCCGAAAAATGAAATTCTTTCTTCAAACCATCGCCTCCTTTTTTAAGATACGATATAATTTTTTACGATTTCTGCACAGGTTTGTCTTAATACATCCTTCGGATACGCCATGTCTGTTTGCAATGGCTTTTATGGAATCCAGATACCAGTATCTTCTGATAAAGATATCCCGGTCTGCCTCTGACAATTTACGCAAGAACTTTTCAATGGTCTTTACCAGTTCTTTTTCTGCTATCTTCTCATCCACGGTATATGAGAAATTCAATTCGTCCATTTCACCGCAAACATCCTGTATATGTGTATCCGCCCGCTTTGCAGCACATTTTTTGCGGAAATAATCAATAGCAAGTCCTCTTGTGATCTTCCCCACAAAAGCGGATAAGACGGACGGGCGTTTTGGCGGCATATACCGCCATGCCGCCAGCCATGTATCATTCAGGCATTCTTCCGTGTCCTCATGGTTTTCCAGCAGATTCCATGCGATTTTATAGCAATATCCGGTGTATTTACTTTTTAGTTCCTGAATGGCTGTTTCATCTCTTTTCCAAAACAGCTCAATAATTGCTGTATCTTCCACCGTGTACCTCCTTTTCCCATTCTGAAGCATGAGTATTCCTGCAGGTTTTTATCTCTGCTTACTATATAAATCGTAGGATTCCTTGTAAGGTTACAAAAACCTGGGATAAAGATAGTATTCTTCATCCCAGGTTTTTGAGCTGTAACTATTTACATAAAATCATCCGTGCAGTCTGGTAAGATATTCAGCCTGCTCCTCCTCCGGTATCTCCAATATCTCCATTGCACGTTCGGCAGTGATACCCAGAGCTTTCATCATTTTATTGATGGCATCCAGTTTACTCTGCTGTATTCCTTGCTGTATTCCTTGCTGTATTCCTTCTTCTATTCCAGCCTGTTTGCCATCCTCCCAGCCTTCCTGCCGTGTCTGCCTCATGACTTTTTCTTCGTCATATTCATAAATACTCACTTTTTTCGCCTCCGCTCTGTTCCTGCTCAAAAAGTCACTCAGAATTCCCTCCCGGATACATTCCGTAATTGCCTGCTTTCATCCATCATAGCACATTCCGGTCTGATATACCAGTTAATTTTTTCTAAAAACGTGCGGTGCACTGTCATCTACCCCACAGATCCCACCCTTGCTCCGCCGCCCATGATCTTTCCGTTCTTATCCCGTATATATCCGTTTGCATCCACATGTCCGCCTACCGGGACCTGCCACTCGCCTTTTTTGTTAAAGGTATTCCCGTCCTTGTCTACAATATTTCCATTTTTATCGATATACGATCCCTCCATCTGCTGCGTCTCCTGCTCTTTGGATGCTTTCCCGCCGCACCCTGCCAGTGCGGTCAGGCACAATGCTGCGCAGATGCCAGCCACCTTTTTCTTATTCATTCTGTCCTCCTTTTACTTTGCCTCTTCCGCTTCGCTCTCCCATAAAAGAATGGATTTGCTCTCCACCTCCTTGGTCTGTTCCGCCCCAATTTCCGGATCATCATAATTAAACTGATAATTCACATACTCTTCCGGCAGATAGTACACCTTTTCAATTCCACTCAGCCTGTTCTCATCCGCCATTGTTCTCTGGTGCTCATCTATCTGGTCTCCATAATCCGTTATCAGCTCGTCGCAAGAATCCGATGGGTATATCTTTCTCACTTCCTCAGTCTCCACCATCCGCAGAAACTGTACCTTCTGATCCGGTGAAATAAGGCCGGACAGCCTTCCATAATAAATCTTGGTAGCATACAGCTTATCTCCCCTCATCTCAAGCCCGCTGTCTTCAAATGAAATATATGTCTCCTTTTCCGCATAAAAATAATGGCCAACCCGCACCGCTGCCAGCACGCACGCAACGGCAATGCAGACCCACAGGATCCTCTTTCTCAGGATCGAGCGGCGTACTCTCTGAAATGCTGCTTTTGCATCCTCATCCATTTTCTTTCCGCTCCCTGTATTTTCAAAATAATGAGACTCCTGCTTTAATTCCGTCCAAACCCGTCTGCATGACTCACAGCCTTCCAGATGCTCCTCCACCAGTTGACTGCTGTCACTGCTCAGCATCCCGTCAACATATAAAGGAAGCAGATCCTGAATAACATCACATGTAATCTTCATATTCCATGACCTCCTGTATTTTCTTTTTTGCCCTTAGATACGTCATTTTTGCCCAGCTCTCACTTTTCCCAAACAGACTGCTGATGTCCCGAAAAGACAGTTCACCGAAAACCCGAAGTGAAAAAACCTCTTTATAAGGTTCATCCAGATTGTGCAGAATTCTATGCAGTCTCTGAACTGTCTCCTTCTTTTCAAGATCCAGCTCCATACTGCCCGGCGCCGTACCCTCAGTTCCTTCCTCCGCCGGAACAAGCCGCCTGTTCTTTCTCAAATAATCATAATATGCGTTTTTTCCAATTTGACACAACCACACCCTGATGCTGCACTGTCCACGGAATCCGTCTATTTTCTGCAAAGCCTTGAAAAATGTTTCCTGTGTCAGCTCTTCCGCAATATGCTTATCCTGGGATATGGAAAACAGGTATTTGTAGACAACTGTAAAGTACCGGTTATACAATTCCTCCATATCCATCTGTCTATTTTCACCTCCTGCTTATATGACGCAGTAAACGCGGTTTCGTCACAAAAAAATCACCTTTCCTTCTAAATAATGGGATCCAATCCACGATCAAGAAGGAAAGGTGATTCAATTATAAGCCTAAATTACTTTAAAGGCAATTTCCTGTTTCTGATGTCATCATTGGCCTTTTCCACATTCATCCTTGACATGATCAAGGTCATGATCAGGGAAATAATCATAGGAAGCCACAGGTACATAAAGTAAAGCATCCGGATACAGGAAGCAGGCTGGGTTGCTACTGTACCGTTAAAGCCGCTGAATTCCAGAAGCCATCCGGTGATCGCAATGCCAAGACCGCCGCCAAGCTTTACCCCAAGGGATGTACAGGAATACATGGTGCCATCTACACGTTTATGCTTGGTAAGATATGTGTATTCGGAGCAGTTTGCGATCACGGCATTCATATCGCCCTGCCACGGGCCCATACCAAAAGCCGCGATTCCGGTAAATACCAGCATCAGCGGAACACTTCCCAGATATGCGGCAACCACAACCAATGCTCTGCCGATGGTTCCAAGTGTATAGCCAACTACATTCAGCTTATAAATTCCTTTCCATTTTGCAACCAGCATTGGGGTAATGATCAGCGCAATGATCAGCGGGATATTGATCGCCCATGAGAAAACCGGATATAAATTCTCATTCAGGAGAACGTAAGTCATATAGTAAATACCCATGTTCAGCATTGCCGTATAAACCTGCTGAAGAATATAAGTAACACAGATCATGATGTAATACTTATTGGAAAACAGAAGCTTTGCTGCCTCTACCAGGCTGTATTTCTCATCAGCTCCATCGCCGCTTTCATTCAGCTCCTCCTCCGGCAGCTCCTTTACGGAAAATACGGAGATCGTATTTACGATCAGACCGATCACTGCATAGATGATGGCAACTGTTCTCCATGCCGCAGCTCCGCCTCCAAGAACAGATACAAACTTAATGGTAACGGACTGGATCAACAAAGCGGTGGAAAAGGCAAAGATAAAACGGTATGAGCCCATCTCTACTCTTTCCTTGCTGTTTTTTGTCACCAGCGCTGTCAATGCGGAATATGCAATATTATTTGCAGTATAGAAAACCGCATTTAACAATGTATAAGCAATGAAAAACCATGCGTACTGGGCAAACTGACCCAGGTTCGCGGGAATGGCATAGATAGCCACCAGTGTCACGGCACAGCCGATATATCCGTACAACATCCACGGCCTTGCCTTTCCCATTTTGCTCTTTGTCTTGTCGATCATGGAGCCGAAAAATACATCCGTAACACCATCAAATAATTTGGAAACCGCGATCAGGGTTCCCACGATACCTGCACTTAAGCCAACGGTATTGGTCAGATAGATCATAACAAAGGATGACAGGAACGCATACACAACGTTTCCTGCAATATCGCCGGAGCCGTAGCCCACTTTGTTGTACCATTTTAAATATTTCTTTTCTTCCATTTTACTTTTCCTTTCTCATTTTATCGATACTGTAGGGGATCAGCCGCACGTTAAACCGAAATTCCTTTTCATCCAGCCTGTATTTTTTTGATAATTCCGGACCGCAGCTATTGGAGCCAATGCCGCTCTGTGCATAATCCAGACACAAAACTGTATTTCCGCTGGGAATCAGCTCAAAGTTGTGCTTCCGCAAGGTCAGCTCCTCCTGAGTGTAAACAGAAGCATTAAAGGAAAATTCCTTTTGACTGAACGCCGCAAGTCCATGATTTTCTCCCGCTGCCATCACATAAGAACAGTCATAATGGCTGCCGTTTTCCTGGGGCTTGATATAATCCTCGTGCATTTCCTCCACCTTCATGGAGTAGATGCCATGGCTGGCTGCCCTGTGCTTGTCACGATAGCTTTCCATGGGACCCATTCCGCAAAAGGTTACCTGATCCAGCCTGCTGTCCAGGAACAGCCGGATTCCAAATCTGGGAAGCATAGGGAATTCCGGGCATCTTTCTACGGACATGGAAAGATCCACCTCTCCGTTTTCATAAACAGTCCATACCGTGTCCATGTTCAGGATCCGCTGAACAGTATCCGCGGACAGAGACATATGGCAGTGAATACATACATGATCGTCCGTCTTTTCCACAGCCGCATCGTAAGCTCTTACGGATGTTTTATTATATCTTGCGCGGTACCATTCTGCTTTGATATACATATCATTGTCTGTTGGTGCACGCCAGATGTTGATTTCCATGGGCTTTTGAAGCTTTTGTTCACCGTCATATTCCATTTCCGTAAATAACCCGGTGCGCTTGTCTAAACAATACCGGAACTGAGCGCCCTTTAAAACAATGGCAAAATCATTTTCCTCCACTTCAATATCCTTCTCTCCGCGGCAGGAATGATTCAATATCTCCAGTACAAGCTGGTTTCTTCCATCCTCATTTTTCAATGGGATCTCGTCAAAACCAAGACAGTGTCCTTTGGGAACAAGCGCAGTCTCCTTTTTTGAATAATAGGAGGTTTTCAGATACACTTTGCCTTTTTTCGGAATAGAAACAGGAAGCTCTATGTCCACGGACTGTCCCGGTTCCACGCGCAATGTATCTATCTCACCCTGCTCCGTAACATTTCCATCGCAGGACACCTCATATTTCACAGAAAGCAATTCTTCTGTGTTGGTAAAATCCAGATAACTGTGGAAGGTAACCATCTTTGTTTCTTCATCAAAAGACTCAACCCGCACAGGGCGGTACACATTTTTATATTCCCAAAGTCCCGTATGAGGTCTGCGGTCCGGATACACAAGGCCATCCATGCAGAAATTGCTGTCGTGGACGTCCTCTCCGTGGTCGCCTCCATAATAGTATCTGGTTCTTCCGTCAGCCGCTTCCCCATGATAAATCCCATGGTCACACCATTCCCACACAAACCCTCCGCACATGATCTCCTGCTGATGGAAAATCTGGAAATAATCCTCAAAATCCCCGGGGCCGTTGCCCATGGAATGGCAATACTCGATCAGAATAAAGGGCTTGTCCGGATCATCCTCCAGATATTCGTCAATCTCCTCAAAAGGCGGATACATCCTGCTGAACAGATCAAGATTGGAAAAATCATATTTCCGCTTATCGCTGTGGTAACGGGCGCTTTCGAAATGGGTCAGCCGGGTATTGTCGAATTCCTTTGTCCATTTCAGAGCCTCCTCAAAGGTGCATCCGTAGGCGCATTCATTTCCCATAGACCAGATGACCACACAGGGGCGGTTTTTGTCTCTCTCCACGCATCGCTTTACACGGTCCAGTGTTGCTTCTATATAATCAGGATTGTCGGAAATCGCCTCATTCCACCGCTTACTCTTGTTGGCAAAATCATTGTCCTCGTAATAAATCTCACTAGGGCCATGGCTTTCATTGTCCGCCTCATCCACAACGTAAAAACCATATTGGTCGCAAAGCTGGTAAAAATACGGGACATTGGGGTAATGGCTGGAACGGATCGCATTGAAATTATACTGCTTCATCATTATCAGATCCTTCTTGAGCTGATCGATGCTGATTGCAGCTCCAGTCACAGGATCAAAGTCATGCCGGTTGATTCCATGAAATACAATGGGCTTTCCGTTAAAGTAAACCACTTTGTTTTCAATATAAATCTCTCTGATTCCCACCTGATCCGTAATTACTTCGTTTTCTGTTTCAAATATTATGTTGTACAGGTATGGATTCTCAGCATTCCATAACACAGGGTTTTCAATATCCATTTGAATATTTACGTTTTCCCGGTCTTCGTCCCTTTCTGTCTCACAACCGCCGATTCTATTTCCTTCTGCATCATATAATGTAATTTTAGTTGGAACTGCACTGGTAAGGTAATGGATCTCTGTCTCAACCTTCGCATGTCCGGCGGTCTGTTCTGTTTTGATAAAGTAATCGAAAATTACGTTTTCCGGTCTTTTCAGAATATACACATCCCGGAAGATTCCGCTAACACGGAATTTGTCCTGGTCCTCCAGATAGCTTCCGTCACACCATTTCAACACCAGAACCGCCAGACGGTTTTTTCCTTCCTGGAGAAGATCTGTGATGTCAAACTCGCTGGTGGAATGGGATACCTGGCTGTAACCTGCATATTTTCCGTTAATCCACACATAGAAACAGGAATCCACACCCTCAAAATTCAGATATGCTTTCGGTGCCCGCGGGCATTTTCTGTATTCAAAATCGTATACATACGCACCGCAGGGGTTATTCTGAGGCACATACGGCGGATCAAAGGGAAACGGATACCGTATATTCGTATATTGATGTATATCATATCCGAAATTCTGCCATACTCCTGGAACAGGGATATCGTCAAACTGGCTTACATCATATTCCGTACCGAAAAACGGTTCCTGGAGATTGTAAATACTGTCATAATAGCGGAATTTCCACTCCCCATTCAAAAGCTGAAAACGGTCAGACTCTTCTCTGTGCTCCGCCAGGGAATACATTGCCTTTGATGCCGGGATATAGTAGCTTCGGTTGGGCAGCGTATTTTCGTGCAGCACATGAAGGTCTTCATAGTATCTTGGTACAATCATTTTCACACCCTCCTGTTTTTTCTAATTATATAGTTTCCCGTTGGAAATCCATATAAACCGCATTAGACAAAATATGCACAAAATGATATAATTTTAGAAATTCAACCGAAAAAAATGTACATAATTTACCCTATCGTAAAATATGCACAAATTTTATTCATTGACTTTGTATAGTTTTGCAAGGAGGTGGCCCCTTATGTATATCGATTCTGCATACTGGCATAATTCCAGGCTGGATTTCAAGGATAAAAAGCATCCTCTTTTTGTAGGAAGCTGCGGAACCTATCACCTGTATACCCAAAACCGTCTTCCTACCCACCGTCCCCGCGGAAGGCTGGATTACCAGATTCTGTATATTGCTTCCGGCAAAGCCCATTTTTATTTCCATGGAAAAGAAGAGGTCATCTCTGCCGGAAATATGGTGCTCTACCGTCCTAAGGAGGAACAGCGATACTATTATTACGGGGTAGACCAGACAGAGGTTTACTGGGTCCATTTCACTGGCAACAATGTAAAAAATATTCTTCGGAAGTACGGAATCGCAGATGATGTACATGTCATTCACACCGGAACATCACTGGAATATAAACGGCTGTTTTTACTGATGATCCAGGAGCTGAAGCTGTGTAAAGAGGATTATGAAGAAATGCTTGTCAGTTATCTGCGGGAGCTTCTGATCATGATCCACCGTGTGATCCTCAGCAAGCCCCGGGGAAAGAGCTTCTTTCTTATGAATGAGATTGATGCCGCGGTACAGTATTTTCATGCTAATTACCACAAGGCTATCAGCATTGAGGACTATGCTGCATCCCATAATATGAGTACAAGCTGGTTCATCCGCAATTTTAAAGAGTATACAAACGCTACTCCCGCGCAGTATATTCTCTCACTGCGGATTTCCAATGCACGGACGCTTCTTGAAACGACCGCCTATAATGTATCTGAAATTTCCAATATAATAGGATATGAAAATCCACTGTATTTCAGCAGGATTTTTAAAAAGCAGTGCGGAATGTCTCCTTCCGAATTCCGAAATCAGATGAAAGAAGAGGCGATCCAGCAAAACCACACCCTGTAAAGGCTGCGGTTCCTGCACTTCATGACTGGACGAGATATTTTTCCCGGCAGAGATTCCGATACTCTCTGGGCGTCATTTTATATTTCTCCTGGAATACACGGTTAAAGGTTCTCTGGCTTTCAAAGCCAGCGTCCATACATATTTCCGTAATCGTCTGGTTGGTGCATTCCAGCATTGTGCTTACGTAATTCAATCTCTGCTCATTTACATACTGGCTGAAATTTCTGTGAAACGTGCCGGAAAAGACTCTGGACAGGACATATTTGCTGACACCCAGATCCCTTGCCATGCTTTCCAGGGACAGCTCTTCCCGGAAATGCCTCGCAATGTAAGACACAGTCTGATAAATAATATCGTCGCTGCCAATGCTGCTTTTCTCAATAAAGTGAAAGCAAGGCATACTCCTTGCAAGAATGATCTGAACGTATGCCTGCTCCACCACGGTATCCCGGACAGGTGTTTTAGTTTCTTCTGCCAGGCTTTTGACGGCACTGGAAATATCAGAATGCAGCTTTTCTTTTTTGATCACCGGGTCTTCCGGACAGTATTTCTGCAGTTCATCCAGAAACTGACCGCCAAGAGCTGGGGCTGCCAGTATGCAAATGGCTTTGTTTATCCCTGGCGACAAAACCTGATAATGATGGATCACATCCGGAAAAGCAATGGCAAAATCGCCCTTTTCCATATGAAATAATTCCTTCCCTACACCGAATTCCAATGCTCCTTGCATCACATATACAAGCTCCATGGAATTGTGCAGATGGGGCGGTGTATGCTTCAGAAGCTTGTGAATCACATACAGGTTTTCTTTTCTTTCTTCATATAAAGGAATCACCAGCCTACCTCCCGCAACTTTTGGCTACTTTTTCTTGTCATTTGGCACGTAATCCCCGGATTCTTGTTTTATAATGCACTTGTAAGATAAAGAAAGGAGGGATACAGGATGAACAAATTTGCAGAGTATATGAAATATGTGATGAACTTCTACGCAGATTACTTTAAATGCGCCTATCACATGTAACAGTTTCCAATAAGTCTTTTCACTGAAAAGGCCACTTCTCCAGGAAATGGTCTTTTTTCTTTACTGAAATTTTATAATCTGAAATACAAAATTGTCCATATACGGGATTGCTTAAAATATAAACAAAATGCACGAAAAGGGGCGGTTCAAAATGTGAACCGCCCCTTTATACCGTACCATTCCCCTCACGCAAACATTGACGACCTGGTCAGTATCCCTCTGACTGATATCCCTCCTATGTCACTGATCGCCGTTTTTATAATTTTTTGTTGACACAAGCGTATTGGAACCTTATAATAAAAAATCATTACACATTTTCATTTTGTGTCACCAGACCATTCGGTCAAATTTTCCACTTAGTTCTAATTAATGAGAGATGTTTTTATTGCATTAGGGAATATATTTTTGTATAATATTTTTAGCACATAATGTTCTTCTATGTATTTCTGACATCTCTCAGCCAGGTAAGGGAGGTTCCATGTCAGATAAGGATATTATTTCTATTGATTACTTTGAAGATAATGAACGCTTTGCGGATTTGATAAATGGATACCTGTTTGAAGGACGCGAAATTATCCGGTCTGAAGATTTCAGGGAATCCGACAGCAAGGTTTCGAGAATACAAAAGATGACTGACGGCTCAAATGCGCAGGCTGTGGTACGGGATGTGGTCAAATACCTTCAGGTTCACCTGAAGATCATGATGATCATTCTGCAAAATCAAAGCGATATCCACTATGCCATGCCCGTTCGCATCATGAATGAAGAAGCAGCGGGCTATCATAAACAATGGCGCAGGATTGCCCGGGAACACAAAAGAAAGCGGGATCTTAAGGGAGCGGAATATCTTTCCGGTTTTTCCTCCAAAGACCGTCTTATGCCTCTTGCTACGATCGTAGTATACTTTGGGCAGAAACCCTGGGACGGCCCACGGAATCTCAGCTCCATGCTGAATATGGATGGAATACCGAAAAATCTCCGGAATATTATTGCAGACTATCCCATCCATGTTCTAGAGGTGCGCCGCTTCCAGAATATTGAACGCTTCCGCACGGACCTGCAGGTGGTCTTCGGCTTTCTGCAAAACACAGAGAGCCGTGAGAATCTGACCGCCTATGTGCGGGCCAATCAGAAGCAGTTTGAAAATCTGGAACAGGACGCGTTTCAACTTATCCGCGTCATGTCCCATTCCCCGGAACTAAAAAATATAAAGTCAACCTGTATGACAGACTCTGGAGGTGTTAATATGTGCAAGGCAATTCAGGATATGATTCATGAAGGAGAACGACGTGGCGAAAAACGTGGCGAAAGGCGCGGTATAAGGCGTGGTGAGAAACGAGGGGAAAAACGAGGGCAACTACTCGGCCTGGAAAAGGGTATTAAACTTACCAAAAGGATTTACTATCTGCAATCAATGGGGTTTGATGATGCGGCGATTGCAGAAGAATGCCGTATATCTGAGAAAGAAGTGGCTCAAATCCTTGATTTTTCCGTCACATGAGCCTATACCGTCCTACAGCTATCTTTTTTCCTTCTGTCGCGATTTAACGAAAACCGAGTCCCGGAAGCCTTAGCTTCCAGGACGATCTTATCTCTCTGTTCTTATCAGCGCCCAGCGTATAAACGCACGATCCCTTTCAGTATTTTTACGACCGCATCCATTCCTTCTGCCGTAATATGCTCAAATGGTCCGTGGCAGGCATAGCTGCCTGTTCCTATATTCGGGCACGGCAGGCCCATAAAGGACAGTCTTGCACCGTCCGTGCCGCCCCTTATGGGAACAGTAACCGGTTGTAAACCAGTCTCCTGTACTGCCAGGCTGGCATTTTCAATCAGGTGCATGCATGGCTCGATTTTTTCTTTCATGTTACGGTATTGTTCTTTGATCGTCAGGGTTACGGTGCCCTGGCCGTATTTCTCATTCAGTAGTTTTTCTGCATGGCGCAGCGTCTCCAGCCTGCAGCGGAACATGGACGCATCGTGATCTCTAACGATATATTCCAGTTTTGCATCTGACACATCGCCGCTCATCTCGCAAAGATGGAAAAAGCCCTCGTACCCTTCCGTATTTCTAGGCGTGTCTCCTGCCGGGAGCATGGCGTTAAATTCCATTGCCACCAAAGCAGCGTTGACCATGGTGTCTTTGCTGCTTCCCGGATGGACAGAAAAGCCGCTGAATTCTACTTTTGCCCCTGCTGCGTTAAAATTCTCGTACTCGATTTCATTTTCCACACCGCCGTCTACGGTGTAGGCATAGTCCGCGCCAAACCCTGCCACGTCAAAATAGTCGGCACCTCTTCCAATCTCTTCATCAGGGGTGAAACCAATGCAAATGGTTCCATGGGGAATTTCCTCTTTTATAATCTCCTCTGCCAGAGTCATGATTTCGGCTACACCAGCCTTGTCATCTGCTCCTAAAAGGGTAGTGCCGTCTGTGGTGATCAATGTTCTCCCCTTCAGGGATGGCAAATGCGGGAAATCCTTTACAGACAGGATACGTCCGCTGACTCCCAAAACCACATCTTTTCCATCATAATCCTCAATAATCTGCGGGTTTACATTTTCCCCGGAAAAATCCGGCGCTGTATCCATATGGGCAATAAAACCTATCTTCGGTGCCTGCTCCATTCCGGGCGTGGCTGGGATTACTCCGTATAGATAGCATTTATCATCTATCCGCACATTGCTTACTCCTAAGCTTTTCAGTTCCTCTGCCAGCTTCCGTCCCAGTACAAACTGCCTCTCAGTGGACGGCACAGCTTCACTTGTGTCCTCACTTGTGGTATATACTTTGGCGTAATCTAATAATCTTTCATATGCTCGCATGATCTCGTTCTCCTTCTCCATCCTGATGTCTTTTTTAGGAAAAAAAGATTCCCCCGGCTACAGCCCGATACAGGCTGCACAGCCGGGAGAATCTTATATATTCAGGGCTTCAGACAGCTCCCTGCAGAATACTTATTTCTGGCTTGTATATCCAAAGAAGAAGTATCCAAGTGGTGTATAATACATACCCTCGATATCATCTGCCAGCATATATGGCTGTGTATAGAAGTAGATCGGAGCCAGTACGCTGTCTTCACCGATCAGAATATCTTCTGCTGCGTGGAATGCTGTCATACGCTCTTCCTGTACGGAAGTTGCTTTTGCTGCGTCAATCTGTGCATCGTAATCTGCGTTGGAATACTGTGCATCATTGTTTCCGCCGTCAGTATACCACATATCCAGGAAAGAGCAAGGATCATTGTAGTCAGCGATCCAGCCGTTACGAGCGATCTGATAGTTACCTTCTTTTCTGTTTGCAAGGAATACGTTCCAATCCTGGTTGTCCAGATTTACAGTTACGCCAAGCTGCTCCTGCCACATGTTCTGAAGAGCCTCACCAATCTTTTTGTGCTTGTCATCTGTATTGTATAAGTATTCAACAGTTGGGAAGCCTTCGCCATCCGGGTAGCCAGCCTCTGCCAGAAGAGCGCGTGCCTCTTCGCAGTTTGCTTCGTAATCTTCCTCAGAAACGCTGTAATACTCGCCGCCTACAGTACGGAAGTCGTCTCCGCTTGCACCTTCTGCATCATTGATACCTGCCGGTACAAAGCCTGTTGCCGGAACTTCACCGGACTGGGAAACGTTCTCAACAATATAGTTACGGTCGATTACCAGGGAGAATGCCTTACGGATTCTTGCGTCAGAGAAGATCTCGTCTTCTGTGTTAAAGCATACATAGTAGGTTCCGATATAGTCTCCGATTTCCAGTTCGCCGGACGCCAGATAATTCGGAAGCTCATCAACCGGAAGGTTCTCAATGAAATCCAGCTCGCCGCTGTTGTAAGCTGCAAGCATTGCATTGTTATCATCTAACAGGGTAAATTTGATGGTATCCGGTCCAAGGTTGTCATAGTCGTAGTAATTCTCATTCTTCTCAACTGTAATAGATGCGTTATGAGTCCACTCCTGCATCTTGTATGGTCCGTTGCCGATATAAGTTGCTGTATCATATGTCCACTCGTCATTGCCTTCTGTCATATCCTGACGAACCGGGAAGGTTGCCGGGAATGCAATGATCTCTTCAAAATATGGGCAGTCATATGTCAGAACTACTTCCAGAGTCTTCTCGTCAATTGCTTTTACAGCCAGTGTATCCGGCTCTGCGCTTCCCTCGGAAACTTCTGCATAGCCTTTTACCATGTCGATCATGTAGCAATAGTCAGCAGCGGTTTCCGGATTTGCCAGACGCTTCCAGCTATATTCAAAATCGCCTGCGGTTACATCCTGACCGTCAGACCATTTAATTCCGTCACGCAATGTGAAGGTATAAGTAACAGTACCATCATCATTTACAACTTTTTCCCAGGACTCAGCCTGTCCAGGTGCAGTAATTGCATTTCCTTCGCCGTCGTCAACCCATTTGGTCAGACCTTCAAACATATGGTTGATCATGATCGCACCGTCAACTGCAGAGTTTAAAGCCGGGTCAATACTCTGAGGTTCAGATGCAAGGCAAACTGAAAGGTTAAATCCTTCAGAAGCAGCCCCCCCATCCTCAGCAAATACAGGTGTCCCAACTCCAAGAGTTGCTGCCGTAGCAACAGCCAATGCCAGAGACATCAGTTTTTTTGTTTTTTTCATTACATCATCCTCCTTTTTATTTGTGTCAGATTTCTTTCTTATTTTACCGAAATCTTAACTTATAATCAAGCTCTATCTGAGCCTAATCACAATTTTTACTTATCCAAAAGATGGCAGGCAGCCCAATGCCCTGGCTCATGCTCTTTGAATTTCGGCATTTCCTGGCTGCAGCGCTCTGTTGCATAAGGACATCTGGTGTGGAAGCGGCAGCCGCTTGGCGGATTCATAGGGCTTGGCACATCTCCCTCCAGAATGATTCTCTGTCTTGTGCGGCTCAGCTTTGGATCCGGTACCGGAACTGCTGAAAGCAGTGTCTGGGTATATGGGTGAATCGGATGCCGGTTCAGCTCATAGCTCTCGCCCAGCTCCACAAGAGATCCCAGATACATAACGCCGATACGGTTGGAAATATGACGCACAACGGACAGGTCATGTGCAATAAACAAATAAGTCAGTCCCAGCTCCTGCTGCATATCCTCCAGCATGTTTACAACCTGTGACTGAATGGATACGTCCAGGGCAGAAATCGGCTCATCACATACGATAAATTCCGGTTTTACTGCCAGCGCACGGGCAATACCCACACGCTGCTGCTGACCGCCGGAAAACTCATGAGGATATCGGTTGGCATGTTCGGTATTCAGCCCGACACGTCCAAGCAGCTCTTTGATCATATCCGCACGGTCTTTTTTGCTGGAAGCCAGTTTATGGATATCAATGGCTTCTCCGATGATTTCCCCTACTGTCATACGAGGGTCAAGAGAAGCTGACGGATCCTGGAAAATAATCTGCATTTTTCTGCGGTATGGAAGCATTTTTACGGCCTGCGCTTTGCCCAGCGGCTGTCCGTCCGGCCCCAGCGGATTGTCATAAATCGGCACTCCGTCATAAATGATCTTTCCGCCTGTAGGTTCATAAAGCCGCAGAATGGTTCTTCCAAGGGTCGTCTTACCGCAGCCGGACTCCCCTACCAAACCAAGCGTTTCTCCTTTTTTTATAAAAAGTGAAACATCCTGAACCGCCTGTACTCCCGGTCCCTTTACTCCTTTGATGGGGAAATATTTTCTCAGGTCTTTTATTTCAAGGAGATTTTTTTCTTCTTTTGCCATCTTACTGTTCCTCCCTGTTGATCTGTTCTTGTACGCGCAGCCAGCATGCAGAACGATGGTTCTCGCTCACTTCCACATATGGCGGCATTTTCTTTAGACAGATTTTCATACAGCTTTCACACCGAGGTGCAAAAGGGCATCCCTCAGGCGGATTCAGCATGTCTACAGGTGTTCCTTCAATAGGGATCAGACGCTCGTAGCTCTCGGCATCCACACGGGGCATAGAACGCAGAAGTCCCTTTGTATACGGATGGGCAGGCTCATAGAAAATATCATCTACAGGGCCCTGCTCCACGATTTTTCCCGCATACATAACGGATACCTTATCGCAGATATCTGCCACTACGCCAAGGTTATGGGTAATAAAGATGATTCCCATACCTGTCTTTTTCTGCAGGTCCTTCATCAGATCCAGTATCTGTGCCTGAATGGTAACATCCAATGCTGTGGTCGGTTCATCAGCGATCAGAAGCTGAGGATGGCAGATCAGACCCATGGCGATCATAACTCGCTGGCGCATACCGCCTGAAAACTCATGGGGATACTGCTTCATACGTTTTTCTACATTATTAATGCCTACCATTTCCATCATTTCCATGGCGCGCTTTTCGGCATCTGCTTTGCTGATCTTTTTATCATGGGCGCGGAGCGCTTCTACTAACTGGTTCCCAATCGTATATACCGGATTCAGGCATGTCATGGGGTTCTGGAAGATCATAGCGACCTTATTTCCCCGGAATGCAGTCATTTCATCCTGTGAAAAGGAAAGCACATCCTGTCCCTCAAAAGTAATGGAACCGCCGATGACTTTTCCCGGTGACTGCAGAAGACCCATGATGGAATAAGCCTCCTGGCTTTTTCCGGAACCGGACTCTCCTACCACACCCATAACTTCTCCATAATTCAGATCATAGGAAATTCCGCCTACAGCTTTTACTTCGCCGGCGGGAGTGAAGAAGGAGACTCTAAGGTCTTTTACTTCCAATAATTTTTTATTATTCTGTTCAGACATTTTATGTACTCCTTCCCTTTACTTTTTCAGCTTTGGATCCAAGGCATCTCTCAGACCGTCTCCAAACAGGTTAAATGCCAGAATCATAACACTGAGCACAACTGACGGAACAATCAGTCGATAAGTATATGTGTACATACCGCTCAGCGCATCGGTCGCCATGGAGCCAAGACTTGGCAGCGGCGCAGACACACCAACACCAAGATATGATAAAAAGGATTCCAGGAAAATAGCCGACGGAATCTGCAGACAGGTGGTAACAACGATCTGTCCGATACAGTTTGGAAGCAGATGACGGCGGATGATACGACCGCCGGAAGCTCCCAGCGCTCTGGCCGCTGTCACATATTCCTGCTGTTTCAACTGGAGCACCTGACCACGGATAATACGGCTCATCGTTACCCAGTACAGCATACCAAATGCAATAAACATGGAGATCAGGTTCGGACCGAGGACTGAGACAAAAGACTTCATCGGTCCGCCGCCGCCTGAATTTACATATTCTGTCAAAATCGGCTTCATTGCCGTTGCGATCAAAAGAACTACCAGCATTTCCGGCACAGAGTAGATCAGCTCCACAATACGCTGCATCACCGCATCGACCCTGCCGCCGCAGTACCCGGAAATAGAACCGTACACTGCACCGATAATCAACACGAGAATTGCAGCAAATACGCCTACAGACATGGATACCCGGGCGCCGTACATAACACGTACCAGAATATCGCGTCCATACATATCTGTACCAAAAATATGCGGGAATACCTTTTCACCTGCAGCTTTGCGCTCCAACTCCTTGGTTGAATAGCCGAACAGGTGCTTCTTAATTCCCAGTTCCTTCCGGATAGCGTCCGGGTCAGTATTCCCGGCTTCCTCTGTATCCTCTGAAGTAGTTTTTGCAGCGACCTTTGCCTGGGCTCTCAGCACTGCTTCATCTTTTTTTGTAAACTTCTCGCCCTTTTCTTCTGCTTCTGCCTTTGCCTGGGCGATCAGCTCGTCCACATCCACAACTGCTGTCTGTGTTCTCGCTGCGATTTCCTCGTCAACGCGCTGCTGATCCTCCAGCGTATAATGATACGGGAATAAATTCTCCGCACCGGAGTTAAACTCTTCATAGCCGTATGGAACCAGAACAGGTCCTAAAAATGCAAACAAAAACAGGAAAATAATAACGCCCAGCGCTACCATTGCCACAACATTCTTTTTTAATCTCCGCCACGCATCCTTCCAATAGGATACGCTCTGACGGTCCTGGATAAAATCGTCCTTCTCCGCTTTGGAAGCCGGGCTGAAATCATCCGCAGACAAATCCGTTAATAAAGACTCAATATCCGGCTGAAGGCTGACAGGGCAGCGCTTCATTTTTTTCTCTTCTGCCACGATCATTCTCCTCCCTTCGTCAGACTGATTCTCGGGTCTGCCACTTTATAAAGGATATCCACTACCAGATTCATGATTATGACGAAACTAGCCATAAAAATAGTAGTTCCCATGATCACAGGGTAGTCACGGTTCTGAATGGACTGTACCATGTAACGTCCAAGACCCGGGATAGAGAAAACACTCTCCACAACAAAACCGCCGCAAAGGGTAAACGCAACCTGCGGTCCCAGATAAGTAATGACCGGGATCAGGGCATTTCTCAGCGCATGTTTAAAAATGATCTTTTTGTTTTTCAGACCCTTTGCCCTTGCTGTTTTTATATATTCCTGATTCAAGGAATCCAGCATGGCGGAACGTGTCTGACGAGCTGTATAGCACATTGGATAAAATCCCAGAGAGAAGCACGGCAGCACATAGGAGCGCCAGCCCAACGAGGCGTCAAAAATAGTCGGAAAGATCTTCAGTGCTTCCAGCCCGCCCGCAAAAGCAACCAGAAGAGCGGAAGCCACTACAAAGCTCGGCATGGAAATACCAACCGTACAGACTACTCTGAGAATACTGTCTGTCAGCTTACCACGTTTAAACGCCGCAAGGCAGCCCAGGGGCACACCAACCACCACTGCCCAGAGGAGCGCAAGCGCACCTACTTTTGCAGATATTGGAAACATTTCTACAATAATACTTGAAACTGCACGGTTTTTCTGCATTTTCAGAGATACGCCGAAATCACCGTGAAGAAGATTTCCAAGATACTTTACTAACTGAACCGGAACTGGCTTATCCAGTCCGTATTTCGCATTCAACGCCGCCAGAGTCTGCTCTGATGGTGTCTTTTCACTTAACCAGGGGCTTCCTGGCACTGCATTCATCAAAAGGAACGTTACACAGGCCACAAGCAGGATTGTCAGCAGTGCCATTCCCAATCTTTTTGCAAAATATTTAGCCATATTCTCACATCCTAATCGTATTTTTCCTGGCGTCCGGTATTCCAGCTTCTATGATTCAGCCTTCCGCACAAAAAGCTTTGTCAGATATATTTTGCAAAGCGAACAAAATAACAGTCTCCGAAAATACGATTTTTCAAAGACTGTTTACATACTTATCTATAAAATTCTTGGGTCCGTACTCGGCTGTATAAAAGAAGATGGATTTATGTAATTATCGTCTCAGGCAATGCGCCAGGGTATATTTATAATCGCCTAAATTTAAACTCGCCGGCCTTCATTTACCACGACCAGCGCCAATATCCTCTTCCCCTCCTTACTTTATTGATTCCCTCAAATATGCAAGGATTATATCACACTTCATCGCTTTAAGCAAGAGAAAATCCTGGAAAGTCCTATATCAATCGTCAAGTGTGCGTCATTGGCGCACAGAGGGCGGTCCCGGGTTTGCATTTACTTACTGGCTAAAATCTTTTTCAGAAACGCCGGTCACCTTCACCAGAATCAGTTCCTCCGGTTTCAAAGAAATACTGACTTCTTCTCCTTCTTTTTTCCAGGCTCCTGTCTCTTTTTCCTGCATATTGACCGGATCGGCGCGAAAGCTCTTCCATGCCGGAAAACGTATCGACACTTCCTTCCCTGTAGATTCCTGATTTTTCATCTGCAAAATAAAGGAATTCTTTTCCCCTTTCGCCGGATAGATTCTGGTCACGACGCCCTCCTGGGACGCCTCTAAAAGCTTCACGGTCTTTTGCTGCGCATAGACAGCCGCGCCAATGAGTCCCCGCATTTCTCCTCTGGTAAATTCCTGCCACATCTGGGTTTTGTCAAAGCTCTCCTTGCAGTAAAAACGATAGGAAAACTCCATTACATCAGACTGTGCTGCTACAAAGTTTGTATCCCAGTAGTTATTTAAGGGCCAGGCCAGAAGCAGCGGATTCTCTTTCCGCTCAATCTGTCTGTTTTCCTGTCCGAAATGGAAATCCCCGATCTGTACCAGCGGTGCCTCAAAGGCGCATAAGCCGTAGCACACCTTCTCATCATACAATACCACACCGTTATCTACGGTCACAAAATCTCTGCACACATGCCCAAGCTGCTCCTCATCCAGCATTACATACTGACCTGCTGTGTTATACGCACAGGACCAGTCCGCAGACAGCTTCAGAGGGAACGCCAGATAATAGGCTTCCGGGCTTTCCACCGGAAGCTTGTGCAGCTTCACCTTCAAATCAATTTCTTCTCGGTCTCCGTAAAATACCACCGTCTGCTCTACCCATTTTGTTCCCGGCATTTCCGACGTCCAGGTAAGCTCTGCCCTGTCAGATTTTATCTCCACATTCCAGCCTGCAACACGGTCTGCTCCCACACGTTTCGCCTTCCAATCATGCTGCCATACACTGATGCTGTAATTTCCTTTATCCACATCACGGGGAAAAATTGCCTTTCTGCCATTGGTCTGGTATCTCTCGTCCACCGTCTCTCTCACAAGCTCAAAGAAGGACCAGGGGCTGGCTTCATCCAGAATATTCCGGTTTCTCTTTTTGGAAAAAATCTGCCGGATTCGCCCGGTGCTTTCGCAGATGGAAACCTCATAATATGGCGTTTCGATTTTGCCAGCCTCTTTTTTCAGTCCCTCACAGGGTACAAGGTATTTTTCAATATCTGTAAATGGTATCACCTGATAGGAATACGGCGGCACCTTTGCCGTTCCCATCCACGCCTGGTTCTCGTGAGCAAAATATTCCTTTTCCCCTGTCCGGTTGATATAAGGGATATAACGCTTCGCGCGGACACCGCTGAGCTGGCTTTCCTTGTTTTTCCATTCCCTGGGCAGCACCAGGTCAATGTTCTGGGTAACTCCGGTGGGATTGATCACCGTAATTCCTTCCACATACTCCGACTGGTAAGGATTCTGTTCCAGCTTTTCCACCTCTCCTGCCAGAAGATATCCTGCCAGATCGGCTGCTTCATAGGCCAGCTTGCATTTATGTATATACTGGCTCTGGCTTTCGTAATCATGGGGGTCCGAAATTGCCTGGGAAGCGCCCCATGTGTGCTCGTCATACAGAATGCTCTTCCATCCTGCCTCTTCACGCAGCCTCTGTCTTCTTTTACTATTTCTGCCATTCATACATTCCAGTACGTCAAAGCTTTCCAGTGTTTTCTGTGCCAGTCGGTTTACCCGCACCTCCCTTGCACTGCTTCCGCTTCCAAAGTTCCAGTAATCGGTCCAGTCGCCTCTGTGAACCGGGAATGTATCCTCGCCCATGCTTAACAGTTTCTCATAGAACATTTCCGGAGTTGCAAAACGTACTTTTACCTCATGGCCTTCCTCATTGTATTTCTTCACCAACTCCGGAAGATTCCAGTCCGGACAGTTGTTATCATACATCGGCGGGTTCGTCGCTGTCAGCATAACAAAATCCCACGGGTAATTCTGCTCCTCCAGATGTCTCAGGTATTCTTCGATTCCCTCATGCATCCTCTTCGTATCGTTTTCACAGGTATAAAAAAGCTGGCTGAACAAAGAATAATGTTCTCCCACATAGCTTAACAGTTTTCTCTTATCCGGCGTTTCCCACCAAAATGCCATGGGGCGCTGAAAAGGAACTCCTCCGAAATGAATGTTGATTCCCGTCATATAAAAATCCACCTGGCTGTCCAGTAAAACCTGTGGTAATGTCCAGGGCTGCCCGTTTACGTCATGAGTAATTGCAGTATGAATAGGATTTTTCAGAGTTTCTCTCAAATCATCCAAATCTCTCATCATAGACACCAGTTTTCCGGAAGTAACACAGGGCGTGGTGTGCATGGGCAGTGCTGCCACGCTGATCCGGTTCTCTTTGACAAGCTGTATAAATTCCTCCGCCCGCTCCGGTTCTGCATCCTCCAGCCATTTCATCACCGGATAAGTTGCTTCACATGTCCACCGAAACTGACTCTCCTCCGGATTGTCCTTCGTTTTCCGGCACAGTTCCATTGCCTGGTCAATAAAATCCTCCTGCAATTCCATCAGCATTGGCTGAGGATGTGTATAGCCCAGATCAAAATGGCTGTGACAGATACACCATATTTCTTTAATTTTTGGCATAATTTCTCCTTTCACATGATCAATGTTTTATAGGACTTTCCCAGTAAAAAGGAGCTGCCGCATTTGCAGCAACCCCCTTCACGATCCATTATTCTGTCGAACTATAATTTTATAAATCCATTATTCCGCAGGACCATATGTGTTTGCTTCCCAGATTGGCTGGAATTCCTCAATGAAGTTCTCAGATAAGTAACCCTGGTCATCAGAGAGCAGCATGTTATACAATGTTGTAAACTCTGCGATGGTAACACCATCCATCTGGCCCTGCTCCAGAACACTGATCTGGCTTTCTGCTCTGTCATAATCTGCAAATCTTGCGGTTTCAAAATCATTTGCAGGCTGCGCCGGGTTCTCAACGATATAGTTTGTGCTCACACCGTTTGCATTGTGGCGTTCGCACTCTGCGTTTAACATAACCTTTAAGATACTTACCAGTAATTCCGGATCGTCATAGTCTGCATTGCAGGTATATCCGCCGCCGTTACCTTTTCTCGGCTCGAAAATCAACTGAATATAATCATCAGAAGCGTTGGGGAAGCTGAAGGAGCCAGCCTCAAATCCCAGGTTCTCTTCTACCATGTCGCCGTTAAACCAGGAGTAAGTAAAAATCATAGCTGCTTTTCCGGACTGGAATTCTGCATAAGCAGTTGCATCATCCTTGTTCGGAATATCTGCGGTGAAAGCACCCATGGTCTTTAACTGATCGAAATATCCCAGTGCAGCCTTAACGCTGTCGTCTGTCCAGTTAGTCGTGCGGGCATTCAGTCCTTTAAATGCTTCCGGATCTGCGGATGCGATAATACCATCGATCAGAGAGTAAGAGGATACCCACTGTGCGGTTGTAATTGGAGTAACGCCTGCATCTACCAGCTTCTGGCACGCTGCTACAAATTCATCCATGTTTGTGGGAACTTCGATTCCATTTTCATCAAATATTCCTTTGTTATAATAGAATACCGGTGAATAGTATGTATTCTGCCCTGGTGTCAGGAAGTAAATTGCATCGCCGTTATACAGAAGGCTTGGGTTGTTGTAATTTTCGTCTAACCATCCGTCTGCTTCTACATAACTGCTCACGTCTAATGCATCACCTGCTGCTACGATCGCATCTACAGAGCCACCGTCTGTGTACCAGATTTCCGGAAGGTCATCTGCTGCACTCATAGTTTTCAGCGGGCTGTCCTGGTTCAGGTTTGCCGGAATATACTCAAATTCGATATCCGGGAACTGCTCTGCCAATGCCGGCTGAATATAATTTTCGATAACATCCACCTGTGTGGAGTCTGTCTCCGGCCATAAAATGCGGATTTTGGTTGCTTCTTCTGCGCTTACAACGCTTGTCATACCAAGTGTCATCGCCCCAACCAGAAGAAGGCTCGTGATTTTTTTCATTTTCATAGATCATTTCCTCCTTATTCCTAAGAGATTTCGTTAAGTTATTTCATATTCCTATTGTATCTTCCCATATCCGTTCCATGGGAACATTATTTTTGCTCATGGTTCAATATTTTTGGTATCGCACCTTTTTATTTCAGCCCTGAAGTGCCTACCATAGCCTGCTCGATCTGTTTGTTGCACAGAACAAACACTATAATAACCGGAAGAGAGGTGATGGTAACTGCCGCGCCAACCTCGCCCCAGTTGGTAAGGTCGAACTGCCCAAAGAACAGGTTCAGCGCAAGGGGAATGGTTCTCATTTCTTTTCCCATAGCCAGGATACTTGCCAGAGCGTATTCATTCCAGTTATTGATAAAGATCAGCATTCCCTGGGTAGCCAGCGCCGGCTTTACCATAGGCATCATAATATAGAAAAATGTACGGTAAACGCCGCAGCCGTCCAATGCCGCGCTCTCTTCCATCTCAATGGGGATGCTTCTGAAAAACGCACAGATCATCAGTACTGCACTGGACATGGAAAACGCCGCATAGGGCAGGATCAATGACCAATAAGTACCCTTTGCCCCGATATCCATTACCAGCCGATAAACCGGGATCAATAATACAGAAACCGGAATCAGCATACCCATGGTAAAATACATTCTCGCCAGGTTTTCATGCTTCATGCGCATTCTGGTAATGGCATAAGCAATCATCACACTAAGCGCCAGACAAAGCACCAGAGCACCTGCCGTATAAATAAAACTGTTCTTTAACAGCAGCGGAATATTGATTCGGTTCCATGCTGCTGAAAAGTTTTCAAAATGCAGCTCTGCGGGGATTCCCCACGGATCACTTGCCGCCTGTGCGGCGCCCTTTACGGATAATATCAGCATCCAATATAAGGGGAGCAAAAATAATAATGCAAACACGATCAGAATCGCATCTCTGACTCTCTGGCCGAATTTTTTTCCCATTGTCAACTTCATGTTATTCCCTCCTCTTAATACTCAATCGGTTCGCGTGCAACATACTTATTGATGATAAATGCCCAGAAGAGACATTCCAGTAAGAACAGCAGCGCAATAGCACAACCATATCCAAAACGGTTTGTTTCAAATGCCTGGTAGAACATTTCGTAGATCACGGTTCGTGAAGCTCTTCCCGGTCCACCCTTTGTCATAACTGCAAGCTGTGAATACATACCTAAGGTACCGATGCTGGCACCGATCAAAACGTATTTAAATACATCCTGTAAAAGAGGCAGCGTAATATAAAAGCTTGCCTTCAGGAAACCGGCTCCGTCAAGCAGGGCCGCCTCAAAAAACTCGCCCGGGATGGAGCGGATTCCTGTATAGAACAATAAGGAGTTCATTCCCAGAAACTGCCAGATATAAGCGATTGCAACACAGGTCATAACTGTATCCGGATTGGACAGCCAGGATCTTGTCAGATTCTCCAGTCCTGCCGCATTTAAGACTGTGTTCAACAGACCTACGTTGGTATCAAAGATACCCAGTACGAAAAACTTACCGACAACTGTTACGGACAAAACGATAGGGAACAGTGCTGCAAAACGATAAACCGCTTTTGCAACCTTTCCTGCACGGTCCAGCATCAGTGCCAACAGAAGCGAACCCGGGATACCAAACACAAGCTCCAGCGTCAGAAGCCAGTAGGTATTTTTGTGGGCATCCCAAAATGCCGGGGATTTCAAGGTTGTAATATAATTCTGAAGACCTACCCATCCCAGTGATGTGGCTCCATTATGATTCTGAAGGCTCATGATAAAGCACGGAATGATGGAATAGGTTACAAATAAAGTAAATAGGATGAATCCCGGCAATAAAAATACAAGCTTTGCTCGTTTTGTATAGAAACTCTTCATTTCCAATACCTCCTTCTTTTGCTGATTCTATTATAGAATCAGCTCATTCCGTAAAGGGGGCATTATTTTTGCAGTGAGGGCATTATTTTTAGTTTTTTTACCGAAAGCCATATCCCACTACCGTATGATACATACTGGAGGTGGAAGTCACACCTTTTAATCTGCTGCCTTTGTATTATGTTTCCAGATATCTTCAAAATCCCGGATAAAATTTCCCGACAGATAGCCCGCGTCATCCGACACCAGCCTGCTTAAACAGGTGGTATACGCTGTTACCGTTGCTGAATCCATACCAGTCATAATAAGAAGGGTTCTGTACTCCGACGCCTTTCCGTAATCCTCCATCCTCTCAACTTCTACCGGATTGGTCGGTTTTGCAGCATTCTCCACAATAAAATTTTCACTGATACCGTTATCCGCATGTCTCTGTGCCTCTGCTTTCAGAAGCACCTTCAAAACCTCCACACACTGCTCTACATTTTCTGTATTGGGATTAATCGCCCAGCCTCCGAATACGGAGCCCCAGGTCAACTGCTGATATCCGGTAGGATACTTTGCGTTCCCGGAGGGCCAGTTAAAGGTGCCTGTGGTGAAATTCACCTTATCCTCAGCCACATCATAGTTATACCAGGACATGGCCGGCCACATTGCCGCCGTCCCCCCTGCAAACTCTGCAAGACAGTCCGCGTCTCCCTTTGTTGCAGAATTGGGCGCAAATGCTCCCATCTGCTTCAGTTCATCAAATACCTTCAAGGCTTCCACGATTCTTTCATCCGTCCATTCACAGTTACGGGCATGAAGATCGTTAAGCGCTTTCGGGTCATAGCTGCTGATCAGGGCGTCCAGAAGAAACTGTGCCGCAAAAGACGTATTGATCGTAATGGGGTATATGTCGTTGTCCAGCAGCCTTTGGCAAACCTCCAGAAATTCATCCATGGTTTCCGGTTCTGTAAGTCCCAGGCGGCGGAACAAATCTTCATTGTAGTAGATGACCGGCGTATAGTAGTCGTTCTGTCCGCAGCTTACGTTATAAATGGTGTCGTTGCTGTAAAGCAGAGACAAATTGGCATAATTTTTCTCAAGCCATCCATCGGCCTCCAGATAAGGCGCCAGATCCAGAAAATCCCCTGCTGCAAGCAGAGTCTCATAAATGCCTGAATCAGAACAGTAAATGTCTTTCAGCTCGCCGGTCGCACTCATGGTCTCCAGCGCCTTCCCCTTGCCGGTGGTAATTCCCGTATACTCAAAGGTAATCTCAGGAAATGCCTTCTCCAATGCTGGTTTGACATAATCGTTCATAACCTCCACCTGGGTGGAATCCGATTCGGCCCAGGTAATTGTAATGGTCTGTTTCTCCGGCAATGCGCTTTCTTCCGTCGGCTCTGCAAGATCCGGCCCATCCTTTTGTCTGCTGCCGCAGGCTGCCATTCCCCAAACCATTACCACTGCCAGAAGCAGACTGCAAATTTTTTTTATTCTCATCTTTTTCTTTCCCGCAAAATCATTTTTCTCGGATTTCATCAATATACTGATACGGTGTAATTCCAAATTCCTTTTTAAAACAGCGATAAAAGTATTTCACATCCGTATAGCCTACGTCGCAGGCAATCTGCACCATATTGTCCACACCGCTTCGCAGCGCATCTGCTGCCTTTGTCATACGGAACCGGGAAATATACTGGCTGGCAGACATTCCGATTTCCTTTGTAAATTGAGCGCTTAGATACGAATAGTTGGAGTACAGTGCTTCTGCAATTTTATGCAGGGGCAAATCTGCATCCGAATAGTTTTCATGAATATAGGAAAGCATTCTGGTAATCAGATCGGAGGTGGTAATATCTCTCATAGAATTTTCCGCTTCTTTACAGGATTCTGTAATCTCGGTATAATCCAGGCAATAGCTTCCTACCCCGGCTACCACGGTGCACACCAGTTCCTGCATACATTTAATCTGTAGCTTCTGCATCAAAGCCCGCAGCCGCAGTTCATCCCACTCCTGTGGCGGCATGTCGTAAAAAAGGATTCTTACTCCTTTTCTGCTGCATTGCAGTACATAGTTTTGCTGCTTCAGCTCTTCTTTTAACATGCTCTGTATTTTTTCTTCCCATTCCTGTGCCGACAGACTGACCGGAGAACGTGTATCCACCAAAAGGCAGCATACCACATAGCCTCCATTCTGAATGGGTAACTGCAGATTCTCACACTCATAGAAGAAGCGCTCTGTATTGATTTCCTCATCTCCATCCAACAGCATTTCCAGAAATTCCCGCTGATTATTTCCTGCATTTTTGTCCGCCCAGAAACGCAGGCTGGTGTATTCCTTTTGCTTTTCATTCTTGGCGTCCAGCTCCTTTGCCATTTCCATGACACATTTCACCAGTTCCTGGTCATTAACCGGTTTTACCACAAAATATTTCACACCCAGTTCAATTCCCCGTTTGGCATACTCAAATTCGCTGTATCCAGTCACAATTGCGCAGAGGGTTTCCGGCAGCTCCTTATTGATTTCCTCGATCATCTGCAGCCCGTCCATAAATGGCATGCTCACATCTGCAAGAATGATATCCGGCCGCAATTCTTTTGCCCGTTCCACCCCGGTTACGCCGTTATTTGCCTCTCCGCAGATGCAGCATCCGTAATCCTCCCAGGGAATGGTATTTTTCAACGCTTCCCTGTAAAAAAACTCGTCATCCACAATTAAAATCTTATACATGACTCTCTTCCTCCGCTACGCTTTTTCCTCCTTTCGGATGCAAAGCGTAAATTTCGTAAATTTCCCTTCCATGCTGTCTACCTGCATGGTAAATTTATCTCCATATAACAATTTCATTCTCTGGTAGATGTTTAAAAGTCCAAACGATTTTGTAATGCTCCGCTCATTTTGCAGGCTTTCCCGAATCTGCGACAGGCGCTCCGGTGAAATACCCTGACCGTTATCACTGACTGAAATGATGCAGGTATTGTTTGCCTCATCATATTTTGTCTTAATCACAATGGTACATTTCATCCCATTGGGATTCAGTCCGTGATTTAATACGTTTTCTACCAACGGCTGAATGGTCAGCTTGGGAATCACAAAATCAGATGTCCTCTCATCATGTACCACCGTGTACTGCACATATTCGATATACCGCATTTTCTGAAGGGCCAGATAGCATTGTATTCCTCTAAAAGGCTTTGTACCCGTTCATCCAGGGACATATATTTTGCAAAGTCCTCTGTGTAAGAAACCAGTGTGTCCACATTTTTTTGCATCGCCACAATAGTCTCTGCATAGTCGTCCACCGCACGTTCTATGATCAGGCCTGAGAATTTCCTGTTACACAAAAACCAAAAGGACAGAATCGTTGCCACGGCCACCATGGTAATCGCTATAAATATGATATAATTTAATGATATTTTCTTTTTCTTCATCTTACGTCTATCTCATATAGTTTTTTGGGATTTTCATACAGCCAGAGTTTTGCGATTTCCAGCGCGTCCGCGCTTCCCATCCGCCCCCTTTTTATCAGTTCCTCCAGCCCCTCCGCCAAAACCTGCCAGGTCTGTTCCAATGCCACTTCTACAGCCTCCCCTGCGCAGGTGCGGTCTCCGCCGAAAAAGCTGCATCGCTCCACGGAAATATGGTCTATCAGCAACCGGATAAACTGCAGACAGTATTCTTCGTTGGATGTGGTAATCCATGCCGCATTTGCATATGCATTTGGACAGCTTTTCAATGCAACGAGGTAATCCGGAAGGTTCGGATAGTTCAAGTGCAGCAGATCAAATTTCAACTCTGGAAACCCATTCATGATTTTGATATACTGATAAAAATCCTTTGCCGTCACTGCCGTATCCATTAGGCCCCCTGTATGGACCGCCACCGGCAGCCCGGTCTTTGAGATCAGCTCATAGATCCGGTACATCAGATAATCCATCAGTCCTGTTCCGGCCTTTTCTCCCTTTAACAGCGCATCAAATTCCTTCTGTGCCTTCTCTTTATCAGGCCTTTCCAGTTGCATGGGACGAAAATAAAAATAAAGCTCTTTGAACCCTGCAATTCCCTGCTTCACAAAACCGTCTATGATCTTTTCGCAGGCAGCTTCCCACTCATTAAGATTTCCAATTTCATGTCCGGCGGTGTATTCCAGATCCTCTAATTGCTTCTTCCCATCAATACAATGAAAAGGCGTAACATTTAAAACCCGGTGCATTTTCTCATCTGCCCGTATCTGCCCTTCCAAAAAGGCTTTCAGCCCGCGCATTCCTCCGTATAGCGGATGCCCTATGGAATTACAGATATATCCCCGGATGTTTGGAGCAAAGCCACGGATGCGGCTCTCGCTTCTCTCCTGAAACCCGCGGGAAAGCAGTTCGTAATTTTCTTCCCGCAACTCATAGCCCAGCTTTTGCGAAATACGGTCCATGCTCTTCTGGCTGCTTGTAAAGCGAATCCTGCTGCGGATACGAAGAAGCGCCTGAAACTGCTCTTTTTCTGATACATTCCGGCTTTCTATCATCCTTAGATCTTCTTTATCCAAATCCCCCGAAAAAACACTGGCACAACTGCAATTATAAAGAAACTGCGGCATAGTATAACCGAAGGTCTCTGTATAAGTCTCAAAATGCTCATGGGTATCAATGACCGGAAGTTTTTTTATCTCTTCAAAAAGCTCTCTTTCTTCCATAGAAGGCTCTCCTCTTTTTTCTTTATTTTACATTCTAAGCCGCTGTGGGACAACGCGAAAATTAAAATTCCCAAAATTATTGCCCCCAAAACCCAAAAAAGAGGTGCCGCAAAATCATTTTTCTTCGTGAAGCACATTTTTGCTGCGCCGCTTCCTTCATCCGTACCATTACTGATGCCGACTTGTGGTTCACTACACTCGGCAGCAAATACCCGTGGCTGAACTTTCACCAGTAAGATTAGCGCCATGCCCGTCATACCTAAAAAGTACCGGCAGATTTTGCCGGTACTCTTGTTATCCTCTTATTCTGCCAGAACTTCGTCCAGCCATGCGTATGCCTCTTGAACGTCATAGTCTCCCTTATGAGGCTGCAGCCATGCAAATTCAAAGTTTGAGTTTTGGATGTCCTCATTGTTCGTGATACTGTAGCGGAGGATTGTTTCCAATGCAAAGGAGGTATCACGGTCATTCATGCCATGGCGAACATACCAGTTCGGTGCTTTCACCCCTGAAGCCTCACTGCCGTCTTTATCATTCAGATAAGCAACTGCATTCGTCATGCGCATCTGTAGGGCAAGCTTCCTGCCTTCCTCAGTTTCCATATACTCTGCCCAGGTAAGGCCCGTATCATCCTGACCACAGCCATTGCCTTCCACGCTGTCATGATCCCAGGAATATTCCTCAAAAGCACAATATTCCATTTCCCTTGTTCCAAATAGTGAATCCTCACTGGTATTGGCCCATTCCAGCCCCTTATTGCTGAATGCACACACTACCTTCAGCGGTGTATTCGAAGCCACATAATTCAGATGTTTGTCTATATCATAGGTAAAAGTTCCGTCTTCATGAAATTCAACCCAATCAGAATCACCAACTGTCTCGTTTCCATTTACAGGATTCGTCAAAATATCATTCTGCATCTGTTCAACACCGAACTCTTCCATGGACTCTTCGATCTCTGTTTCCATCAGCCCCTCAATTGCCTCTTTCAGATTCTCACTGGTAAGGGGCGTGCCGTCATCCAACATCAGTCCCAGACTGTCTACATATTCGCTGTATTTTCCAGCAAGAAGCTCCGAGACCTCTTCATTTACATGCCCGTCCTCCGTATTATACAAAATACGCGGATCCTTCTGTGGATCTGTGTTAAAGTCAACGCCCTCCAACTCCTTGCGGACATCCTTATACAGCCATTCGTACGCGGCATCCGCATTTGGCAGATCCGTAATCGGGCAATAGGCAATCACGCCGAAAACATCATCGTTGATTGTAGATGTATAAGTTCCGTCCTCCTGCTGTTCAATTCCGGCAGCACCGACTTCATACAATGATTCGAAATAGTCCGTACTGTTTCCGCTTGCTGCAATAACAGTGGACAATGCACCTCCTCCAGAGGTTCCTGTAATCACGATCCGGTCTGTATCTCCTGCTGAAAGTGCCTCCATATTTTGGCGCAGATACCGGATCACCGCCTTCGTATCTGTAATCGTAGCCGGGGAATGTCCATCATACACGCCGTCTACAGCTTCGTTGTTTCTGGACCGGCATCCATAGCTTACAAGAACATAGTTTCTGGAAAGAATTGCTCCTATCTTATCTGTGTTGCTGTCACTAACATATTCTGCCGGCTCATTTGGATCATCATTTGCAATCTTTACCCTGCTTGAAAAGCTGTTTGCCTGCCAACCCGAATTATTTACGCTGAGAATAATAGGTGAATCCGCTGTTGCCCCCTCTGGAACATAAATACTGATTCTTTGGTCATCAATAGACGGATTCGAAATATAAAAGTCCTCGTATTCCGTAACCTTTACCTCCTGTCCGTCCACCTTTACTGTCAAGTCTCTTACAATCGCATCACTGACATCCAGATTTCCTGACGGCGGCAGAATCTCCTCCGCTTCTTCCGCCCGTGGAGCCACAGTACTTCCTGCCGTAGTACCCAGCACCATAACTCCCGCTAAAATCTGCATCAATATTTTTTTCTTCATGCTTTCTTCTCCCTTCTGCTGACAAAGCCTGCATATTTTCTTTCTATTATTTTATTTTAAGTATGCTGGCTCTGTTTTACAATGCGGGTTCATTTCCAAAATGTACTATTTGTTGAACTGTTTAATCTTCTGTGATAAACTATTCAAGAAAGAACAATATTGCCGAAAGCCGGTGCGTGCCATGAAAACTGCAGCTCTGAATAATGAAGAGCACATTTTAAAATGTATTTATGAAAATCACATTACCCTGGACAATTATCGGGAAAAAGAAGCACTTCTGCGCTCTTATTTTCCTGACGAGAAAAGCTATCTTTCTTTCATTGAATCTTACCTGACAAAATTCACATCCCTTTGCATGGAAGATTTTATGCGGGCGAACCAACGCCTGGATGCCTTCTCTCACCCACGCTTTTCTCAACAGGAAACCCATATCCACAATTTTTTTGAGATCAAATACCAGATGAAAGGAACCGGAACGGTTATTGTGGACAATAAAACTATCTTTCTGCGCGAATCCGATTTTTGCTTCATTGCGCCATTCGTTGGTCACTGCAGCGAGATCTTTGATCCGGATTCCTACATGATCAATCTCGTGGTTGTTCCGCAGTATATCGCCCAGGTCTTTCCGCGTGTTTTACAGTATCACAACTTTATCGAAGAATTTTTATACTCTTCGCAAAAGGATAATGCCAATCATACGTTTATGCACATCCATACGAACTTTGATCCGGAAATCGAAAATCTTGTCACGGATATTTTCCAATATTTCAGAAAAAATAAGAGCTTTACTCTTATTGGCGATTTGAATGCCGAAGCTGCTCTTGAAAGAATTTTTCTTCTTTTGCTGCAGAAACACATGCTGCAGTCCGGCGCTTTCCAAAGCCATACGAAACAGGATGAACAGATTGATCAGATGGTTGATTACATTCAGGAGCACCTGGATTCTGTTACTTTTTCCGATATTGCCCGGCTTTTCCACTACAGTCCATCATATACCAGCCGTTTTATCCAGAAACACACTGGACAAAATTTTACAAATATTCTAAAAATCCTCCGTCTGAAGAAAGCAGCGGAGCTCCTCAACTCTTCTGAGCTCACCATCGACCAGATCACTGAGCAGGTAGGGTATTCCGGAAAAACCAACTTTTACAACAGCTTTAAAAATTATTATGGTGTTACTCCTGCAGAATTTAGGAAAAACGCTGCCGGTTCTGCACACAGCACGGATTACCGCCCATAGTTTCTTTTACATTTCTTAATTCGGTATGTTGATGACCTGTGGCTGGGATTGCTTCATTTGATGTCCACGCAGGGAAACTCACATGACCCAACGCTTGATTATCCCTTACAATACAATGCACAGTATACCCCGTAGAAGAAATATCCTTAATCGCTGCAATTTGCTTCGCAAACTGTTGATGCTCCTTTAAAATAGCATTTTTTAGATTTTGTTGCCTGTCGTCAGGTTGCTCTGTATACTGTCATTATCC